>JAACDY010000128.1 GCA_009936675.1 Bacteroidota bacterium | reverse complement strand
TAAGGAAGCATCTTTGTTGAATACATCCCAGAACAAATCTCTTCGCTCACCACGAGAGCAGTTGTTATTAAGCAAAACAACATCGAATTTTGAAAGCTGATCCTTTTCGAAAACTGTAATATCCTTTGAAAGGACAATTTCAAAAGCACCAGAATTTTGAGCAATCATTTGCATCACAGCTTCGGCATGAGGTATGATCCAATGATTGAATCCGGTGTGAAGGGAAAAAATCAACAATTTTTTCTTGTCATTGGTGGGTGTCTTCATTTGTTCTTTTACCAAGGATTCAATTTTTGCCTTCCACTCCGAAGTCAATTCAAAAGAAGACAGACTTTGACATTGCACACTCCAAAAGAAGAGCAACAAAAAAACAGTTAATAAAGAGTTGGAATTAAATAACATTGGAAATTGATTGATTACATTACAAGATTACTAAATTTTTATCAAGAAATAATTGTTGAATTTACTAAATTTACCCTAAAACACGTGTGCGTACACGATTGGGTGTTTCCAAAAAAATTCAATTCAATTCAATGATTATATGTAGACGGAGTAAACAAAAGCACAGACAATCTATGGCGCTCTTATCAAGCAACAAAAAACTTTTTCAAAATTTTGAATTTACAGACTGTTTAACAAGTTTTAACAACCTGAACAACTATTCAATTGTCTAAATTGCTAATTTAAACCTCAACTATGAAAATTTTTCAACTTTTGTGTCTTTTACTTTGGGGATTTGTCCAAGGAAATGAACAGCCCTGTTTGTGCATAACCGTTGAAGACAGCAAAGCCATTGGTATCGAAAGGCCTATTTCTTTGGTGCTTGATAAAGAAAAAATGGACTGTTGGAGTCAAAATATGGTATTGGTCAAAAAATCTGGTGCTAAAAAAGAGGCCGTTCCTTTTCAAATTGATGCCAATCAGGAGAACAAAATTTGGTTTAAGCACAGCAGTAACTCAGGAATCAAAACCACTTATTGCTTTGAACATCAAATAAAACAAACCATAAGCCCCCTGTTTGAATACCAAAAAGAAAATGGTGATCTCAATTTAAAGTACGGAGATCAATCACTGTTGCATTATCGATATGAAATAAAATCGCCACCAGAAGGCGTTGATAAACTCTACCAAAAATCTGGCTACATCCACCCCGTTATTTCTCCAAAAGGAGATACCCTTACCAGAATTCAACCCCCCGATCATTATCACCATTACGGTATATGGTGGCCTTGGACAAGAACGAAAATAGATACTGTTGGGCTGGATTTTTGGAATTTAAAAGACGGTCAAGGCACTGTATTGTTTAAATCTTTCAATAACATCAATATTGGATCCGTTTATGGAGGGTTTAGCGCACATCAAGAACACATTAATCTAACGCAAAAAGACAATCCTCAATTGGCACTCAATGAAAACCTAATGATCAAAGTGTGGAAAAACAACAATCCCGATCAATACTTTATTGACTTCACCAGCAACTTCATTTCTCCGTTGGAAAACGGCATCCTTTTTGAGGCCTATCGATATGGAGGGGGGTTAGGATTCCGCTTTAAAGAACAATGGAACAAAGACAACTGCGAGGTCATCACCTCCGATGGAAAAAATAGAGCAACGGCAGACGGCACCTCCGCAAGATGGTGTATCGTATATGGCGATTCCAGTGATGGGGAAGGAAGCAGTGGGGTTCTTTTTATGAGCCACCCCAACAATCGATCACACCCTGAACCCATGAGAATCTGGCCAATGGATGCCAACAAAGGCAGAGGAGATATGTTTTTTGAATTTTGCCCCATTCGTCATAAAGAATGGAAAATCAAACCTCATCAATCCTATGAACTGAATTACCGCTTGCTGGTTTTCGATGGTAAAATCACTCCAGAGGAAGCTGAAAAACATTGGAAAGCATTTGCTTTTCAACCTCATATAAAATTTATTAAAAAATAAAATCCATGAAAAGAAGAAAATTTATAAGCAAAACCGCATTTGGATCAGCGGCTATGATTGGCTTTCCCTCCATAGTACCAGCCAGTGTGTTTGGGAAAAATGCACCCAGTAATAAAATTAATATCGGTCAAATAGGTTGTGGGCGTATAGCTCGTTCCCACGACCTTATTGACACCATGGCCTTTGACGCCGCCAATGTTATGGCAGTTTGTGATCTAGATTCCAATAGGATGAAAGATGGAAAGCTGTTGGTCGATCAATTTTATCAAGAAAAAAAAGGAAAAACCAATTACAAGGGGACAAAAATGTATGAGGATTATCGTGAGATGTTATTGGACAAGGACATTGATGCAGTCTTGATCTCTACTCCCGACCACTGGCATGCACAACCCGCAATGGAGGCAGCCATGGCAGGGAAAGACATTTACCTTCAAAAACCCACCTCTCTGACCGTAGAAGAGGGAAGACAGTTGGTCAATGCTGTTCAAAAAAACAACGTCATCCTTCAGGTAGGAACTCAGCAAAGAGCCATGCCTCAATTTAGAATTGCTGCCGAATTGGTTAGAAATGCGAGGATCGGAAAATTACATACCGTAAAAATAGGACTTCCTGGCGACCCCGGAGGACCAGAAGCACCCGCCATGCCTATTCCTGAAAACTTGAATTTTGACGCGTGGCTGGGCTCGACACCTGAAGTGCCTTTCACAGAAATTGGAGTGCATCCCCAAAAGGGATATGGCAGACCAGGATGGCTGAGACATGAAAATTACGGTGCGGGGATGATTACAGGTTGGGGACAACACCACTATGATTCTGCTGCTTGGGGAATGAATACTGAATTGATGGGACCTTCATCCGTTCAAGCCATGGCCGATTTTCCCAAATCAGGACTTTGGAATGTTCATGGTGATTTCATGGTAAAACATGAATACGACAATGGCATCACTGTCCTGACCAGTGGAGGTTACCCCAATGGGGTAAGATATGAGGGATCAGAAGGTTGGATTTTTGTATCTCGAGGCGCTTATGTTGCCTCAAGTTCTGACCCTGTAGCCCAAGAAAAAAGTAAAAAAGCGCTGGACGCCTCAGACCCTAAGATTTTAGCCTCTGAAATTGGCCCCAATGAAACTCATCTCTACAAAATTGACGATCAACATGGCAACTGGCTCGATTGTATCCAATCCAGAAAAGCACCCATCTCCCCTGTCGATATTGGTCACAAAGCATGTGTGGTCTGTTTGATCAGTCATATCGCAATGAAAATTCCGCGTAAACTCGAATGGGATGCAAACAAAGAAATGTTTATCGATGACGATGAGGCCAACGCACTATTGAGTCGAAACCAAAGAAAACCCTACGGAACCAATTATTTGAAAGCTTAATTATAAACGAAAATGAATACTAAATATTTTTACTGGATTGCAATTGCGCTATTCATGATGGGTTGCTCCCCAAAAGAAGAAAACTCAAAAGTAAAACTAATGACCCTCGATCCTGGTCATTTTCATGCTGCTTTGATCCAAAAAACCTCCTATGAAGACATTGACACAACCGTTGATGTTTATGCCCCTGAGGGGTCTGAGGTCAGAGATTTTTTAAATAAAATTGAAGGCTACAACAGCAGAGCTGAAAACCCAACAAACTGGACAGTAAAAACCCATTTTAGTGAGGACTATCTCGAAAAAATGATTGCTGAAAAACCTGGAAATGTTATGGTGGTTTCGGGAAAAAATTCCAAAAAAATAGATTATATATGGGCGGCCGTCAATGCAGGATTGAACGTAT
>JAACDY010000127.1 GCA_009936675.1 Bacteroidota bacterium | reverse complement strand
TATTCATTTGACCTATTTCTACTATGTGGGTTTTGTGATGATCATGACTTATATTTCGCGCGTTAGTGGTCAATTCTTCGGTGCAGAACCCGAGATTTTCCACTTTATCGCATTAGGGTTTCTTGTTTTTCTTTTATTGATTTTTGGAACACAAATGGTTTTAAAAAAGAGTCCAATCATCACAAAAAACAACTAAAAGCAACTGACCTTAAAGATTTCAAGGGTTTTTTTCAAACCAAAGCATCACACGATTGTTATTGAATAAATTGAGATTGGTCACCCCAAAATTATTGTTCCGATTATTGACCATGGGTAAATTCCCATTCAATTCCAATTCAACCCCTTGGGTGACTGCTTTCAAAACAAAACCTTCTGACTGATACTCTTTGATCAACCGAACAATAGAGGGATTCTTTACTGTTTCTCGTTTCACCTCTTCTCCATTGTCAATTTTGTACACCAACTCCTTTTTCGATTGCTCCAAAACATCAATAATTATCCATTCTTGGGAATGAATCGTTAATGAAACCATCATAAACAAACCGCATATTAAGTTTTTCATTTTTTTAAATTTTAAAAATTTATAAATACTATTTCTCTAATTTTTTACTCATATGAACCAAAGTAATCATTACTACAGCCACCATAGTGTGCAAAAAGCCAAAGGCAAAAGCGTCCAAACTGTTGAGATCTCCTTTCGCAGAAGAAAGCGAAAAGAAAAATACCGCCAATAAATTAAAAACTGCGACACTGTAGCCATAGAAAAGTCTTACCTCGGGCTTGTGCCATACTTTTTTAAGAATAAAAAAAGTCACAAACCAAAAAAGAAATTCGTATAGATATTGAATATCATTTAATCCCAACATATATCAACTTCATTTAATTCAACCTAAAGTTAAATAAAAAAGCTCGGGATTCAAACCTTGATTTTTTAAAATTTATAAGACCTCTTTGGAACGAATTCAATTGGGATAATATTAAATTTGCAGTAAAATTATATTGTCCTAACCAATGAAGTATTTAACATTTCTTTTACTGGCCTTATTTTTGATCTCCAATTTGGAAGCCCAGCTACCTCCTGATGGTCAGGAATTAGATACCCTGAAGACCGACGTTGAGAAAGAAAATAAATTCAAATTCTTTGGTTTAACCCAATTCAATTTCAACCAAGCCTATTTTGAAAATTGGGTTTCGGGGGGAGAAAATTCTATGACTGGACTCTTCAGCGTTGACTACAACATTAATTATTTGGGTGAAAAAGGTTGGGTGTGGAACAACAACCTGATGCTTTCAATAGGAACCACCTATCTTTCAGGAAATGCCTTTTTCAGAAAAGCCGATGATCGAATAGAAATCAACTCAGTACTCAGTAAAAAAGTAAATACCTATTGGAATTATTCTGCTTATTTCAATTTCAAAACCCAAATGATTCCGGGCTATCGATATTTCAAAAAAGATGGAGAGGATCAAAAAGAAAAAATTTCCAGAATCCTATCCCCTACCATCATCCAGTTGGGTCTGGGCTGGTACTACAAGGAGGGAGATCGCGCATGGTTTAATGTTGCACCACTGGCCGCAAGAGGTATTTTTGTCTCTAAAGATTATACCCAAAACTTATCCCCTGGCGAAAAATACTTTGGGGTCGATAAAGGCGCCAGCAGTATTGTCTCAATGGGGGCATCACTCTCCGGACTCTTACAATCCAATTTAATGAAGAACATCACAATGGACAACAAATTCAATGTGTATATAAATTATCTCAATAATATTAAAAATATTGATTTTGAATGGAATGCCAACATCAGGCTCAAAGTAAATGACAAAATATCGAGTAACTTGATTGTACATCTCCAATACGACGACGATCTTATTAGTCGGTTGCAAATCAGGGAGTTATTCGGGCTTGGATTGAGTATTGACATATAACTTCAAAAGAAAGTTAAGTTGTGGTGTAAATTCTGATAATTGGTGGCAGTATCTTTTGTCATTATAATTTTAAATTTGGAATAATGACAAAAATTCGCTATTTCACCATTTCATTATTGATTCTTCTCTGTTTGGGTAACTGCAAAACTCAGAAAAATAATCCCCCGAACGTGATTTTAATTCTGACCGACGATCAAGGTTGGGGTGATCTTAGTCTCAACGGAAATATAGATCTCTCCACCCCCAACATAGACCAACTCGGAAGGACTGGCGTTCGATTTGACCGCTTTTTTGTCAGTCCTGTATGCTCTCCTACCCGAGCCGAAATCCTTACGGGAAGACACCACGTTAGGGGTGGGGTTTATAGTACCAGCAGAGGAGGAGAAAGATTGGATGTAGATGAAGAAATCATTGCAGAAGTATTCAAATCTGCAGGCTACCAAACCGCTGCCTATGGCAAATGGCACAACGGGATGCAAGCCCCTTTCCATCCCAATAGCCGTGGGTTTGACGACTATTACGGCTTTTGCTCTGGTCACTGGGGAAATTATTACAACCCCCTACTGGAACACAACGGAAACTTGGTCAGAGGAGATGGATTCATCATTGACGACTTGACCCAACACGGTATTGATTTTATCAAAAAGAATACCCGCCAACCTTTTTTCCTATATCTCCCCTACAACACCCCCCACAGTCCCATGCAGGTTCCCGACCGATTTTGGGAGAACTTCACAGACAAAGAACTGCGTCAAATGGGAAGTGATGGCCCACCCAAAAATCAAAATCAAATCGACCATAGCCGAGCCGCATTGGCCATGTGTGAAAACATCGACTGGAATGTAGGTCGCATTATGAAGCAACTCAAAAACAGTGAACTGCTGGAAAATACCATTGTAATTTATCTTTCTGACAATGGCCCCAACGGAAACCGATGGAACGGAGCAATGAAGGGAAAAAAAGGCAGTACGGACGAGGGAGGAGTCCGCTCCCCCATGATCATCAATTGGCTGGGTAAAATTCCCCAAGGAAAAATCGTCAAAGAAATTGCCAGTGGTATTGATCTCCTCCCCACATTAAAAGATTTGACTGGCATCAGATCTCAACCCAAGAAACCACTCGATGGAATCAGTCTTGAACCCCTTATCATGCAAGAAAACCCGAAATGGGCAGATCGTTATATTTACAACTACTGGCGCGGTAAACTAAGCCTGAGGAATCAGAACTATCGCTTGGATCACCAAGGTCAGCTTTTTGACATGATCAATGATCCCTATCAAAGCACCGACATTGGAGAGAAAAAACCACAAGTTTTGACGGCTTTGAACAAGACCAAAGAACAATGGAAAGAAGAAGTGCTGGTCGAACTTCCCAAAAAAGACAGCCGTCCCTTCTACATTGGCCACCCCAGTCTTCACACCACACAAGTACCCGCCAGAGACGGAATTCCTAGCGGAGAAATCAAACGCTCCAACCGATATCCCAACTGTACCTATTTCACCCATTGGATCAATCCAGAAGACACCATCAGTTGGGAGGCAGAAGTGGCCCAAGACGGAGATTTCGAAATAACCGTTTACTACAGCTGTACCCAAGACGCCATAGGCTCTCTTTTTGAAGTCAGTTTTGGCGATGCAAGCATTCAGGGTGAAATTAAAGAAGCCCACAACCCCAGTGAATATGGCGCCTCAGAGGACAGGGTTGTCCGGCAAGAGTCGTACGTAAAAGATTTTAAGCCCCTTAAAATAGGAACACTAAAACTCAAAAAAGGAAAAGGAACGCTGAAAATCAAAGGAATCAAAAAAAAGGGGAAGACCTTGATGGATTTTAGACTAATGCTCTTGAAGCGCATTTAATCCATTCTATCATTTTCATCTAAAAAAGTGCTCGCTTAAAATTTCGATATTATTTATTGATAGAATAAAAAATACTAACATAAAACCACAATAATTGAAAATTATAAAAATTGAAACCCACGTTTTCTCCAACCAATTGGAACAGAGTTTTTTCTTTTCCCAATGGGCCTATGACGAAAGGAGAATCTGTGTCGTAAAAATAACAACAGACCAAGGGGTCTATGGCTGGGGAGAAGGTTATGGCCCTGCCGACGTAATCCAACAAGGGATTGCCTTGCTTGAGCCCATTTTGATGGGCAAAAACGCATTGGAAAACGAATCTCTCTGGTTTGAAATGTACCGCAAGACTTTGGACTTTGCCAGAAGAAGTGTTCTTTTGGCTGCCATCAGTGCGGTCGATATCGCCCTTTGGGATATCAAGGGCAAGGCTTTAAATTTACCCGTCAGCACCCTATTGGGAGGACAGCATCGAAAGAAGGTCGTCCCCTATGCCACAGGACTCTATTTTTCCCAAAGCAAGACATTGGTAGATGATTTGGTAAGAGAAGCCAAAGAATATGTTGCCCAAGGTTTCAAAGCCATGAAAATGAAGGTGGGCTTGTCCATAGAAGACGATATACAACATGTAAAAAACGTAAGGGCGGCTATTGGCCCCGATATCAAGCTGATGGTTGACTCCAATCATGCCTACTCTCTGAGAGAGGCCCTTGAGTTGGCCAGAAAGATAGAGCCCTACGACATCAGCTGGTTTGAGGAGCCAGTCTCTCCCGAATTCTATGATCAATACGCCCAACTGCGGCAAAAAACCTCCATACCCATTGCTGGAGGGGAATGTGAGTATTTGCGCTATGGATTCCTTCAACTGCTTCAAAACAAATCTGTGGACATTGCGCAGATTGAAATATGTGCCTCTGGAGGCTTGACCGAAGCCAAAAGAATCGGGAGTTTGGCCAGTACCTTTGGAGTTGAAGTCATCCCCCATGTTTGGGGAACGGGAATTGGATTTCACGCTGCATTGCATTTTACAGCCAATATAGAGCCATTACCCGGCAGGCTATTTCCCCCCGACATTTACATAGAATACGATCGTACTGAAAACGCCATCAGAGATCGCCTGACCTCACCAGCG
>JAACDY010000126.1 GCA_009936675.1 Bacteroidota bacterium | reverse complement strand
GGTCAATTGGTTTATGAAAAAACCAATTACCAAAATAACTGGGGCGGAGAATTTGAAGGCACACCACTTCCTGAGGGAAGCTACTATTATATAATTGACTTTAATGCCGATGGTAATCCCGATTATCAAGGATGGCTCTATCTAACCCGATAACTTAATGAAAAAAGTTTTACTCTTCATACTGTTATTTCCTTGGGCCATTAGTGCACAACAAGATGCCTATTTGTCTCTTTATCAATTCAACATGTCTTTGATCAATCCCGCTTATGCTGGGGCCGAAGGTATGCATGTCATTTCCTTGAACAGCCGAAACCAATGGAGTAATGCCGAGGACAGCCCCAAAACCACTGCCTTGTCATACAGTGTGGCCGGGGGCAAAAATGTGGGTCTTGGTATTTCGATCGTATCCGATCAAATCTTTATCGAAAAACAAACCAACATCACCGCCGATTTCTCTTATCGATTGACCTTGGCCAATGATGCTGCACTATTTTTGGGCATCAAGGCAGGAGGAAATTCCTACAGTGCCGATCCTAGCCAACTGCGATCCTTCAGGCCAGAGCTTGATCCCGTCAAACGACCCCTGAGCCGATTCAACCCCAATGTGGGAGTAGGATTTTATTTCCAAAGCACCCATTACTGGTTTTCGGGAGCCATGCCGCGACTTTTCAACGCCAAAAGAGATGGTGACATTGAAATTCAATCTCGCGACAGAATACACACCTATTTGGCCGCAGGAGCCATGTTTTCACTCAATGACAAATTCACCCTCAAACCCAATCTGATGTACCGAAAAACCAAAGGCATTGGAGCGGTTACCGATCTGGGAATAAAAACAGCTTACAACAACGATTTAGAATTGGGATTATCCACCAGAACCGGATCGATTTTCTCCATACAAGCCCTGCTCCACATCAATGAAAACTTCTCATTGGGCTATGCCTATGATACCTATGGCGCCGATCAATTGTCCGGCCTAAACTTCAAGGCTCATGAAATTGGCATTCGATTCAAATTCGGCAGTTCACCCAAAGCTCCAGTCTCAGAAGGGCCTTCCGCAGAATAGTTTCAACAAACCAAACTCCTAGACATTAAATCCATTGTTTTATAACAAAAAAACCCTTCCAATAGGGAAGGGTTTAATAATAAGTTAAATAGAAATTTAACGATTCAGATGTGAGCCATCACAATATCCCTCTGGGTTTTGTGTGTTCCCACATCCGCGTTTTGGTCTTTCATTCTTCATAACAACCTTTTTGTAAATATATACAATAATTGTATATACAAGTATAATAATCTTGTCTTTTTGTTCATAATTTAAATGTCGATCGCTTTTTTTGATTGTTTACTTTTGGGGTAAGGAAATTCTATTGATGGATTGTAGCAGTAAAAAAAAACAATACTATACCGAAGACGAAGCTGCCGAAGCTTTGATCCGTTCCCACATTCGGTTTAACCGTCCTGCGCTGAGTTATTACCTCTGCGCAGAATGCGCCCAGTTTCACCTGACCTCCCGAGGTCAGCAACACCCTTTGCTCGACCGACCCGAAGTGGTGGAACGCATCCACAATGAACAACAATCACAAGACTGGTCAAAACGGTTGGGCAGAAAATAAAAAAGGGAAGCTTTTGGAACTATTCCTTGGAAGGAAGGTTGGCTTCTTTCATTTTTTTGAAGTAATCATCCAAATGGGTTTCCCAATGCATACGATAATCGAAACCCGTTTCGAATTCCTGATCACACTGACTGAACTTAATGATTTTTTTACCCATAATTGAAAGCGCTAAATTAATAAAATTGCTGGGATTGGCCGGGCAGTTCAAAATTCTATAGAAACGCCTTTTTTTATATTCAAAAAACGCCAAAATGAACCAAAATAGATCATAATCGACCCAAAATGATACTTTTTTATCAAAAAATAGATTATTTCTTATCAAAACACTATTTTTTTAAAATCTCGCCAAGGAGGTTGATGCCTTGTCAATTTTACGGTCAATTTTGAAAACATTAACTTTAATACAACAAAACATTTTTCGTGATTCGAGCTTTTTTATTTGACCTAGATGGTGTTTTTTATGTGGACGACCAATTGCTTCCCGGAGCTAATGCCACTCTGGAATGGTTACAAGACCAACAAATTCCCTATCGTTTTATCACCAATAATACCACCCTGCCTAGAAAGCAACTCACCCAAAAACTTCAACGTCTGGGTCTAAAGTTGAAGGAAGACCAACTGGTCAGTGCCAATTATGCCGGGGTGCAGTATCTTAAAAAACAGGGTTTTAAGACTTGCCGATTGGTGCTCAGAGAAGCGGCAAAGGCGGATTATAAAGACTTTGACACAGCTACCCAAACGCCCGAAGCCATAGTTGTGGGGGATATTGGGGAAGCCTGGGATTACCCTTTGCTCAACGGACTGATGAATCAGCTATTGGAAGGGGCGGAGTTGGTCGCCCTTCACAAAGGACGCTATTTCCAAACCGAAAAGGGGCTGAACCTGGACAGCGGTGCCTTTGTCGCCGCACTGGAACACGCCGCCGAAACCCAAGCATTGGTGGTTGGAAAACCCGAAGCTGCTTTTTTTGAATTGGCTACCCAAGGCTTGGACTGTCAAGCCCACGAAATTGCCATGGTTGGCGATGATCTGATCAACGATATTGGTGGAGCACAAAAAATGGGTTACGCCTCCTTCTTGGTCAAAACCGGAAAATTCAGAGCCGCACTGTATCAAAAATCCAAAATACTCCCCCATCATCTGGTGGATAACATTGGAAGTCTTAGG
>JAACDY010000125.1 GCA_009936675.1 Bacteroidota bacterium | reverse complement strand
TTTAAGTTGAGTTTGGCCTTGATTTGAATCGCATCTTGGTCAACCTCAAAATTGGAAAATTCAATATCATTGGGGCTTCCCTTGGCTGATACACTAAATTTCATAGGCTGAAAATCCTCAGCTAAGTCAATAAAATTTTGAAGTAATTGCCTCGAAAAAAAACCGCTGAGATTCATATCAAAATACGCCCTTTCTCTAAATCCGTGAAAACTTCCATCGGGAAGTGATAGGCTGAAATTACCCGCCATCTGGCTGTCCCCCGCAGACAATTGGAAAGAACGAAGATTAATCGAACATGGATTGTAGTAAAAGGCTGTACTGCTTACATTGACTTTGCCGTAATCATTTGAATCAAAGTTTAGATTTTTCAACGCCACCTCTACCCCATCGTTTACTACATAAAAATTATTGGCTTGAAGATTGATTTTTTCAAACGCCAATGGTTTGAAGGAACTATTATTGTCAACCATCAAAAACCGGCCATCAGTAATGTTTAGTTCGTCTATCCTGACAAAAACAGGACGGTTAGTTTGGGGTTTTGAATGAGCCAAAAGTTTGTCCGTGAACTGAAAAAGGGAGTTGTTTTCTTCTCCTTCGTATTTTGTTATTTTTAAAAAAATATCTTCAAACTCGGTTGATGAAAAAAACAAATTTCCATTGACCCACTGGCCTAAACTATAAAGATCTGTCTTGAAGTTTTTGGCGAAAAATAGCGTGTCAGAATGATGATCTGCAACAAAAAAAGAAGCCAAGTTTACAGCACCATCAAATCCAATAGTTACCCCCTCTACTTTAATATCGGTCTCAAAATTTTGATTGATTTTTTGGGTCAAACGATTGGCCAAATGGGTTTGGACAGAAGGAATACTAATCACAAACAAAGTTCCCAATGATAAAACAATGATCATCAGCAGCAGTATGGGAGCAAATTTGTATAACTTTTTAATGGTAATCCTTTATTTTTGTGGCCGATAGGCAAATTGATATGAAAAAAACAAGCTATATTCTTGGGATAGAATCTTCTTGCGACGATACTGCTGCTGCCATTTTACAAGACAATCAGGTACTTTCGAATTGTATTGCCAACCAAAAAATACATCAGTCCTATGGCGGAGTAGTCCCTGAATTGGCCTCAAGGGCACATCAGGCGAACATTGTTCCTGTCGTTCAACAAGCTCTTTCCATTGCAAATATCGACAAAAAAGAACTTTCTGCAATTGCCTATACCAGAGGTCCTGGTTTATTGGGGTCGCTTTTGGTAGGAAGTGCTTTTGCCAAGTCTCTTGCTTTGAGTCTGGACATCCCTCTTATTGAAGTCAATCATATGCAGGCACACTTGCTTTGTCACTTTATTAAAAATGAAGATGAGCGTCCTCCAGAATTCCCATTCCTAGGGGTAACCCTATCCGGTGGTCATACCCAGCTGGTTTTGGTTGAAAGTCATTTTGAGATGAAAGAAATTGGAAGAACAAGAGACGATGCCATTGGAGAAGCTTTTGATAAATGTGGGAAAATCATGGGTTTGAATTATCCTGCCGGTCCCGAAATTGATCGATTGGCCAAAGTAGGTGATCCCAATGCTTTTGATTTTCCCATTCCCAAAGTTGATGGTTTAGACGTTTCATACAGCGGATTAAAAACGGCTTTTATCAATTTGGTAAATAAAAATAGCATGAAAAACCCTAATTTCATTGAAGAAAACCTCAATGACCTTTGTGCCTCCATCCAAAAAACCTTGGTAACCGTGATCATCAATAAATTAATTCTCGCCAAGAAAAAATATGATCTGAATCGAATCGTAATCGGTGGCGGAGTTGCGGCCAACTCAGAAATCAGAAGCGTTTTGAGTGAAAAAGCCAAACAAGATCATTGGGAAGTGTTTTTACCGCCCTTTCAATACACTACCGACAATGCTGCCATGATAGGAATCGTAGGTTATCACAAAATGATGACCCAACAATTGGGGACAATGAATCAGTCGGTAAGTGCGAGATTATCCCTGTGATTATGGAGTTATTTTACAAAGAGAATTTGGTTGCCAACGATGAATCGATAATCTTCGGTGTGGAAGAAAGCCGTCACTTGAGCAAGGTATTGCGAAAAAAAGTGGGAGAAATGATCAGTGTTACCAATGGTCAAGGATTGGAATGGCAGGGACAAATCATCAGTGCTGACGTTCGAAAGTCAGCGGCAAAAAGAACAGATGTCATTCTACACCAAAACCAACTCATACCACTACACATCGCCATTGCTCCTACCAAAAGTAATGACCGATTGGAATGGTTTTTCGAAAAAGCCACTGAAATAGGTGTTTCCCAAATTACTCCTCTACTGTGTGAACACTCCGAAAGAAAAGCCATTAAACCCGAAAGACTTAATAAAATTCTGATCGGTGGGCTCAAACAATCCGCTCAATTCTTCTTACCCAAACTCAATCCCATGATTTCATTTGAAGAATTTGTGAAATTAGATCATCCGCAAACCAAGTTAATCGCACATTGTCAAAAAGGAGACCAAAAAGCTTTGCATCAAATTGAGAATTTAAACCGTGAAATTTTGATCATGATCGGTCCGGAAGGCGATTTTTCTGACCGAGAAATCACAGCAGCTCATCTCCTAAATTTTGGAGCGATCACACTAGGCGTACAACGATTGAGGACTGAAACAGCGGGTATAGTTGCCTGCTCTAGGGTGGCTACCCTTCGCGAAATTTCTAAAGTAGAATAAAGCTTTATTTTTATTTACCTTTAGGGCATGGAAGCTAAAAATATTTCCCAAGGCATTCTCAATGCGATTCTCAAGTTAGGACTCATTACATTGGGGATATTTTTACTGATTGAACTGAAGGTTTTACTGGTCTATCTTGTGGTAGCTGCCATTATCTCTTTGATTGGCCGTCCTATCGTTTTGTTCCTCAGGAATAAACTCAAGTTTAGCAATCTTTTGGCCGCCAGTGTTTCCCTTTTGGTATTGGGAAGTTTACTTTTCGGGATTATTTCACTGTTTATCCCTTTGGTCATCCAACAAGGCGAAAACTTATCCCTTCTCAATCTGAATGAATTGGAGTATAAACTCGAAAAATTGATGAATGAAATCAGTCTGTTTTTAAATTTGGATCCCACAAATATCGAACAGTACTCTTCACTAAAAAACTTTATCAATACGGATAATTTGGGGGTGATTCCCGAATTTTTAAATCATTTGTTGAGCCTATTGGGCAGTTTTACAATTGGCTTGTTTTCCGTTACCTTCATATCGTTTTTTTTATTGAAAGACAGTCATATATTAGAAAATGCGATCTTAGTTTTTGTCAATGAAAAAAGTGAAGGGCGATTAAAAAAGTCTTTTGAAAAGATTAAAAATTTGCTCTCTCGATATTTTTTAGGGTTATTACTTCAAATCACCATACTCCTTATTATGTACAGTATTATTCTGCTCCTATTTGGAATCAAAAATGCCATTGTAATTGCGTTCCTGTGTGCATTGCTCAACCTGATTCCCTATATAGGGCCGCTGATTGGAGCGGTATTGATGATGTTCTTGACCATGACCAGTAATTTAGAAGCTGATTTCAGTACAGTAATCCTTCCCAAGACCATTTACGTCATGATCGGATTTTTTATCGGGCAGTTGATCGACAATTTTTTCAGTCAGCCTTTTATCTTTTCCAACAGCGTCAAATCTCACCCGTTGGAAATATTTATAGTAATACTGGCGGGAGGGACACTTATGGGAACCACTGGAATGATCGTAGCCATTCCTCTGTACACCGCTCTAAAAGTAATTTTTAAGGCTTTTCTTTCGGAAAATAAAATCGTAAAGTCGCTTACACAAGACCTTTAGACGAATCTTATTGGTATCGGCTGAGCAATTCCTGTTGGCTCTTGATGGCTGTTGTAAATTCTGTTTTTAGTTTTGCAATCAATTCTGAAACCCTCAGGCTGTCATGGATGTTACTCACCCCCTGACCCGCAGACCAAATGGTTTTCCACGCTCTAGCTTCCTCACTTACAGCATGCTAACCAATACAATTATGCTTTCTTTTTCAAGGTTTAAGCTTTTAACCTTTTCATGATGGGAAGACATGGTAGTAGGGATACCCATAGGTATGAAATCATAACTTCCTTCATGCCTACGCGTTTTTTACAAAACACCTACAACTCGATTCCGAAAAATCATCACATGAAAAAGCTACTGATGGACTCCCCCTTATTGAATGATAATAAAATCACAAGGTCCGGTTTTGTGCCAACTGTCCT
>JAACDY010000124.1 GCA_009936675.1 Bacteroidota bacterium | reverse complement strand
GGTCGCATGCGCTTGGCAGGTTAAAATCAATCCCTCTTCGACTTCTTCATCGGTTAGGATTTGATTGGTTGCCATTTCTGCTGTTCCCGATTTGACCCTTGCGATACAGCTGGAGCAAACACCGCCTTGACAAGAATAGGGCACATCCAACTTATTTTGGAGGGCAGCATCCAACACACTTTTTCCAGCTATATTTTCGATTTTGTGCGTCAGTTCATCGTAGGTGATTTCCAACGAAACCCCTTCAGCTTTGCCTTCAATTGATACGGTATTGGTAGATGCGCTGAACAATTCGAATAGAACGGCATCTTTCTCCACCCCATTGGAGTATAAAATATCAGAAGCGGTTTCAATCATGCTTTCAGGCCCACAGAGATAGAACTTATCGGCCGAACCTTCTAAGTGCTTTAGGGCACTTTTGATCACATTGGCTTCAACACGTCCAAAGAGACTTCCTTCTAAATTGGCTCGACTGAAGACCCACTGAATGGAAAGCCGTCCATTAAAGGTGTTTTCTAAATCCTTCAATTCTTGGTAAAACATTGTATCCTCCGGGGTCTTATTGCCGTAAACCAAATGAAAACGATTTTCGGGATGATCCAAAAGAGCGGTTTTTAGAATCGACATGACGGGAGTAATTCCACTTCCAGCAGCAAATCCGGCCAGCGTTTGTGCTTGACCAGAAGAAACAAATCGAAAACGACCATCGGGACTAGCCACCATTATCTGGTCTTCTTCACTTAATGATCGATTGGCATAGGTCGAAAAAACACCCTCAGGAACTTCTTTAATGCCCACTTGAAGCCCTTCAGAAGGTGCACTGCAAATGGAATAGGATCGTCTTACTGCTTTTTCGTTTATATTTGTTTCTAAAGTTAGGTATTGCCCCGCTTCAAATCGAAATCTTTCTTTTCCCGATTCTGGAACTTCAAAAGAAATCAAAACGGCATTTGGAGTATTTCGAGTGATTTTTGAAATCACTAAAGGATGCATATCCGGCATAGCTGTTTTGTTGACAAATTTATTTTAAAAATAAAGAATGACAATATCAAAATTTTGGCAACTGTCAATAAAGGCATTTTTTAGAGCACCTCAATGGGAGGTAGCCATCATTGCAAAAATCTTTATGAGCTTATTTGCTGCCTATATGTTTGCTTCTATTTTGGTCGTAGGGGTAGGGGTTTATTACATCATAGGAAAAACATTTCCCGAACATTCGACCATAGAGATCATCAATCAGGGGGTTTTCTTTATTTTTTTGATCGAGTTTATAGGCCGTTTCTTTTTTCAACATCCTCCTTCAACTCAAGTTCAATCATGGATACTATTACCGATTAAAAAGAGTAAAATTATCAACGATATGATGCTCCGCTCATTGTTCCATCCCTTTAATTTTACCCCGGGCTTATTGTATTTTCCCATTGCTGTGGTGCGGGTGATTGAAGGCGCTCCTTGGACATCATCCTGCTTGGTTCAGCCACCTTCTTTGTTTTACTCTGATCCTGAACTATTTGATTTTATTTATCAATAAAAGCCATCGTTTTTTTATTTCGACTCTGTCCTTGGTTGCTTTGGGCATTAGTTTGGAGTTCTACACCGATTTTTCGTTCTATAAAACTTTTGCAACCATATTGAATGTGTTGGAGCAAACCCCGATTTCATTATTAATTATAGTCGGTCTATTGGCTTTGACTTATATAGCGACTTATCAATTTTTGAAGTCACGCTTTTATTTGGACATGGGTCTGGCCAAAAAATCCGAAAAAGTCCTTCGTTTGGGATTTGCCTTTTTGAGGGGTTATGGAAGGTTGGGGGCTTTTTTAAAGAATGACCTGAGACTTATTTTGCGCAACGCAAGACCCAAACAGGTACTCCTCATCGCATTTATCTTACTTTTTTACGGGCTGCTCTTTTTCTCATCGGACATTTACAACCAAAACACGATCATATTGGTTTTTGCTTCTTTGTTTATCACGGGTGGGTTTTCAATGACCTATGGTCAACAAGTACCCTCATGGGACAGTGAGTATTACCCTTTGTTGATGACCCAAAACCTTACTTACAGAGAATATCTGGATTCCAAATGGTGGCTGATGTTTAGTTCGGTGGTTATCTCTTTGATCCTTTCAACTTTCTATTTGATTTTTGGCTGCAAAATCTATCTCTATGTCTTGTCCGGGGCCATCTATAACCTTGGGGTAGGATCAATAATCAACCTATATTCTGGAGCCTATTATAGTGTTACCATCAAACTCGACGTCAAGGCCAAGGCCTTTTCCAACACCAAGGCTTTTAATTTGACACAATTGTTGTTTACCCTACCGAAACTGGGTTAACCCCTGTTTTTTTTATGGTGGACTTCTTTAAAGGAGGTTATACAGGATGGATCACATTGATAGTAGCCGGACTATTGGGTGTTGCCCTAAGAAAGCCCGTTCTCAACCACATTGCCAAGGTTTACCGCAATCGTAAATACAAAACCATAGAAGCATTTTCAAAAAACTAAGCTTATGATTACCATTGAAAATCTCTCCAAAAAATATGAAAATAAGGAAGTCTTTAATATTGATCAATTAAGCATTAAAAAGGGAGAAAGGTTTGGCCTGGTGGGGAATAATGGTGCTGGAAAAACAACCCTTTTTAATTTGATTTTGGATTTGGTCAAGCCCAACACTGGACAAGTCCTCAACAATAATGTTCCCGTTCACTTAAGTGACGATTGGAAACAACATACTGCTGCTTTTATCGATGAGGGATTTCTGATCGGCTATCTCACACCTGAGGAATACTTCTATTTCGTTGGGGAACTCAGAGGACTCAATCCATCTCAGGTGGACAATTGGTTGGAAGAGTTTGAAGCTTTCTTTAATGGAGAAGTTTTGGGGCAAAAGAAATACATACGAAACCTTTCCAAAGGGAACCAGAAAAAAGTGGGCTTGGTGGCCACTTTTATGGGCAATCCAGAATGTGTGATTTTGGATGAGCCTTTCGCCAATCTCGATCCCAGTTCTCAAATTCGCTTTAAGGAAATTGTCAAAGAGCAAATTGAAAATCGCACCACTACTTTTTTAATTTCCAGCCATGATTTAAATCATGTGACCGAGGTTTGTGAAAGGATCGTCTTACTCGAAAAAGGATTGCCCATAAAAGACTTGACAACCGATTCAGACACCTTTACTCAGTTGGAGTCATATTTTAAGGACTAACTATACTAAAACCTGACTTTTTCAGTTATATAATTAAACTTTTTCCTTTGATAAAAGTGAAGCATTTTTTAGCATTAGCAATAGGCACCATTTTTTTGATGTGGAGTTGTTCTACCCAAAAAAACAAAATGCTTAATCGAGGATATCATTCCCTCAACACCAAATACAATGTTCTATTTAACGGAAAAGAGGCATTCAATGTAGGGCAATCCATTTTGGAGCAAGCCTATGATGACAATTTTTTCGAGTTTTTAGAGGTGGAGCCGATCGCCCTCAACGGGGAGCGCATGGATCAAACGACAGTTGTGCCCGGTTTTGACCGTGCAGAGGAAAAAGCCGTAAAAGCCATCCAAAAGCATTCCATGAACATCAATGGCATCCAGCGCAACAACAAAATCGATGAAGCCTATTTACTTTTGGGCAAAGCCCGATATTATGACCGACGTTTTTTCCCCGCCATGGAAGCCTTTAACTATTTATTGGAAAATTATGCCGATAGTAAAACTTATGTCGAAGGGAGAATTTGGCGAGAAAAAACCAATATTAGATTAAGAAACAACGAGTTGGCCATCAAAAATCTTAGAAGTTTGGCCCGATCCATAACCCCTAGTAGTAGGTTTCACAGCCCAGCCAATGCTGCTATTTCACAAGCCTTTATCAACACCAAACAACTCGATTCTGCGCTTTATTATATCAGGAACGCCGCCCTGACCGCCAAAAACAACCGCGACAAAGGACGATACTACTTTCTGACGGGTCAGCTCTATGAAAGCATCAAAAAACCCGATTCTGCGCTATGGGCTTTTGAACAAGTGGTTGGGCTTAAAAGAAGAACCCCCCGAAAATACTGGATCAATGCCCAGATCAAAAGACTTCAAATCAGAAGCACTCGCGACAGCTTGGATCCCATGGATTCCTATGAAAAACTCGCCAAAAATTATGAAAACTATATTTTTGACCACTGGATCAATCGCGCCATAGGCATTCACTATTTTCAGCAAAAACAAGACAGTTTAGGGGAACACTATCTCAGCCAATCCTTAAAATCTGAAAACCTCGATTTGCCAACCAAACAGGCCAATTACAGGGATCTGGCCAATTTCAATTTTGCCGGAGGCAAATATCTTGTTACGGGGGCTTACCTTGACAGCCTCCTTAATACACT
>JAACDY010000123.1 GCA_009936675.1 Bacteroidota bacterium | reverse complement strand
GTACGATAGCGAATTGGTCACTTCTCACGATCAAAATCAAATTCCCTCTACACCTGTTCCCGCTGCCGCCAATATTCCCATTTTAGCAGATGGCTGCGATGTGGTAGGCATAGACGAGGCACAATTTTTTGACAATGAAATCGTACAAGTGTGCAATGATCTGGCAAATAGCGGTGTTCGTGTCATCGTGGCGGGGCTGGATATGGACTACCAGGGAAATCCCTTTGGTCCCATGCCTGCTCTTATGGCGACTGCGGAATATGTGACAAAAGTCCACGCCATCTGTACTCGGACAGGAAATTTAGCTCATTACAGCTTTCGTACTTCTTCAGATCAAAATTTGGTGCATTTGGGGGAAAAAGAAAGTTATGAACCCCTTTCCCGTGCTGCTTTTTACAAGGCAAAACAAAAAAGTAAGAAAAAAGACGCCTAAGCCTTGAATAGACTTCACTTGCACCTTCCCCATTTGGAGCACAACTACAAGTGCATTCGCAGTAAGCTAAATCCCGAGACTGCATTGATTGCAGTGGTTAAAGCTGGAGGTTATGGGAGTGATCCAATCAAAATGGCAAAACGACTAGAACAATTGGGAGTCTCCGCGCTTGCTGTGGCCTATGCCCAAGAGGGGGCCTCTCTTCGCAAAGCAGGCATTCAAACGCCCATCCTTGTTTTTTATCCACAGCCTGAGGGATTGGAAACTCTGGTGGAAAATGAACTCGAACCCTGTCTTTACAGTACAACAATACTCGAACAATTTCGCCAACTCCTTCAAGAAAAAAGCCGAACCCACTATCCTGTACACATCAAGTACAACACGGGGCTCAACCGAGTGGGGTTTCCCCCAGAAAAAGTCGATTGGGTGTTGGCACAATTTGAAGACCAAAGATTTGAATTAAAAAGCGTGTATTCCCACCTTTCCGCGGCTGAAGCACCCAAAAAGACCCCACTCAGCAAAACTCAAATCCAAAGCTTTTTAAAGCTAAAAGCACAACATCAAGCGTCTTTGACATCGAAACCTCTTTTTCATTTACTCAACAGTTCTGGGGTTTTTAATTATCCCGAATACCAATTTGATGCAGTTCGCTGTGGGATTGCGCTTCATGGGTTTGCCAACCGTACTGAATGGGACGAGCAACTAAAGCCTGTAGCAGAGTTAACCTCAACAATCAGTCAAATTCATCTGGTAAAAAAAGGAGCCTTCGTAGGCTATGACCACGGATGGGAAGCCCCTCAAGATTCGGTCATCGCTACCCCCCCCATTGGTCATGCCGATGGGATTGGAAGACAATTTGGAAATCACAAAGCCAAAGTCCTACTCCACCAGAAGTGGGTTCCCATTGTTGGCAACATCTGCATGGACATGCTGATGCTTGATGTAACGGGGGTTCCTTGTAAAGAAGGAGATGACGTCTGCTTTTTTGGATCAAAACAATCCGCTGCGGACTTTGCTAAAAAAGGAGAAACAATCAGCTATGAACTTTTGGCCAATTTAGGGCCGAGAGTGGAACGGGTTACTCACGAATAAAACATTTTGTTATATACATAACATTTACTGGTTTTTTGAACTATATCAGTCTAGGATTTGTTCCGTATCTATTTAGTACTAATTTTGCCAAAATTTAACTCATGAAAATAGCAGTTGTAGGAGCTACAGGGATGGTAGGAAATGTAATGCTAGAGGTTTTGGCTGAGGGTAAACTACCGATTACCGAATTGTTGTTAGTCGCCTCAGAACGATCTGTAGGAAAAGAAATGGTCTTTGAAGGCAAAACCCATACCGTGATCGGATTGGAAACTGCGGTAGAAGCCCGTCCTGACATTGCCCTTTTTTCTGCAGGAGGATCCACTTCTCTGGAATGGGCCCCGAAGTTTGCTGCCGTTGGGACTACGGTCATTGACAATTCCTCAGCGTGGCGGATGGAGCAAGATAAAAAACTCATCGTACCCGAAATCAATGCAGATCAACTCACACCTGAAGATAAAATTATTGCCAACCCGAACTGTTCGACCATCCAAATGGTGATGGCATTGGCCCCTTTACACAAGGCCTTTGGAATAAAACGTATTGTAATTGCTACCTATCAATCCATTACTGGAACTGGAGTAAAAGCAGTAGAGCAACTCAATAATGAAATGGAAGGTACCTCCGGTACAATGGCCTACCCACACCCCATTCACAAAAATGCACTTCCTCATTGTGATGTCTTTTTGGAAAACGATTATACCAAAGAAGAAATGAAATTGATTCATGAAACCCACAAAATATTAGGCGATTCCTCAATAGGTATCACCGCTACGGCCATTCGAATCCCAGTCGTAGGAGGGCATAGCGAATCGGTAAACCTCGAATTTGAAAAACCGTACACCCTTGATGAAATACGACGCCTCCTAGAACAAACTCCAGGAGTGGTTGTCCTTGATAATCCTGAAAAAAATGCCTACCCCATGCCGATTCATGCCGAAGGAAAAGATGAGGTATTTGTGGGACGTATCAGAAGAGATGAATCCGTGGAAAATGCGGTCAACCTTTGGATTGTAGCTGACAACCTCCGCAAAGGAGCTGCGACCAATACGATCCAAATTGCTGAGTATTTGATTCAGCACCAATTGGTCTAAATATTATCAGCATACTTTTTGACCACTTACATTAAAAATTTTTATAAATTTGCCGCTCAAATGTTGAACAATGAATGTGTTGAAGGAATATACCCTCCCTTTTGTTGGGTTGAAAGACGGAAAGCACGAGTTCACATTTGAAATTGACACGACGTTCTTTGCACATTTTGAGTTTACAGATTTTAAAAAAGCGGACTTAAAGGGCCTTTTGGTTTTAGATAAAAAACCTGCCTTTTTAGAATTGCATTTTGAAGTTCAAGGTCAGGTAGAGCTTTCTTGTGATGTATCGACAGAATGGTTTGATCACCCGATAGCGACCCAGTTTGATTTAATTGTAAAATTTGGCACACCCTCGGACAACGACCCAGACGAAATCCTCGTGATTCCTGAAGGGAGTTACCAAATCAATGTAGCCCACCACTTTTACGAAATCATCGTACTTTCGCTCCCCCTAAAAAGGGTTCATCCGGGCATTGAAGACGGTACATTAAAAAACGAAATCTTAGAAAAACTCCAAGCGTTAGAACCAAAAGAAGAAAAATTAAATGGTCAAGAAGACCCGCGTTGGAATAAATTAAAAGACCTCTTATAGAGCTCAAAAAACAAACATTATGGCACATCCTAAAAGGAAAATTTCCAAAACAAGAAGAGACAAAAGACGTACGCATTACAAAGCTGCAGACCAACAAATAGCTACTTGTTCCAATACAGGAGAAGCGCACCTATACCACCGTGCACACTGGCACGAAGGAAAACTGTACTACCGAGGTAAAGTCCTTGTAGATGCTGCAGAAACTGCGGAAGCTTAATTCTATTCCTAGTTGCGATACTGCTCTTCTTTTTAAAGAAGGGCTTTTTTATTATAATAGTTTTGATTACATCAAAAAACTACTATCTTCACTTACAATAAAGCTCATAACGCTGGGATTGAAATGGACCTAGAGGAAAAAAGAGTTCTCAAATCAGCCATTACAGCTGTGGGG
>JAACDY010000122.1 GCA_009936675.1 Bacteroidota bacterium | reverse complement strand
TTGGTCGTTTTGTCTTTGTAGGAAAGGAGGTTGAAGTCATGCGAGTCTTCCAGGTGATGGAGAATATAGGCCTTTATTTCAGTCTTGAGATCGCCAGTTGATTCCGCTTCCTTTGCATTGGATTCTTTTGCGTTTAGCGTACTGAATGAAGTCAGAAAAAAAATTGCTAAATATAGGTATAGTCCTTTCGGCATAATGTCCACTAAACTTATAGTTTAATTGAGGTGCAAATGTAAGTCTTTCGGCTTTTAAATAAAATAGTTTTAAAATTTATTTTCTTGGGTTATAAAAAAGGCTATTACTCCCGATTTAAAATTTTTATCAATTGATAGATTTCAAGGGTCATGGCAGCAGCATAAGGAATGAAAAAAGTGAGGAATTCTTGCTTTGGTGACAGCACATCGGCTTGAAAACCAGGATATATCAATGTAAAAAAAAGCAAAAACTTCAGTCCACTGGTAAGGAGAAAAACCCATCCCAAAATCGAGGGATCCTGTTTTGATACAAAAAGAAGCAAAAGAAGAAATACCAGTGCAATCAATGTATTGAAGAGATAACAAGCCTTTAAAAGTTCCTCTTGAACCGTAAATCCCATCGGGTTGATGGCAAAAGTATGAAGCCAAAACAGTCCTGTCATCAATAGGAATAGCTTAGCGGAAAACTTGAGTAAAGTAGAAATCACCGATTCAGCTTCTGTTGCCTTGTTTGATGATGATGAGTAACACCAAAATCAATCCTATGGATGAGGTGACTAGTGTTGGCCATTTGGAGGAGATATCCCATTTTTCTTGTATCCACCCCCCCAAATAAATCATAATGTACATGACTGTACCTATTTGAAAAGCAAGTCCGGAAAAGATCAGCCAATTTCTAGGCTGTTTTTTCATGGGTGTCATCGGGTTTTTTTACCACTTTAAAGTCCGCCTTTTTACCCTCTTTGTTCATAGAGCAAGTGGCGTTGAAAGTAGCGCCAGATTCTACAATCAATTTCCCAATTACAACATCTCCATCAATGAGGCTTGTCGATCGGAGATTAAGCGTTTGGGACACGAACAGGTTACCGTTAATTTTTCCCTCAACATCGGCACTAGAGCAACTCACGGCTCCTTTTACACTGCCTTCCTTACCCACTACGACTTTACCTTTGGTTTTTATCGATCCTTCGAGGGTTCCATCTATTCTGAAATCTCCCTCAGACATTATTTCTCCCTTTACTTTGGTGGAACTTTCTATACGACTATAATGGCCGTTAATATCATTGTTTTTCATTAGTATGTTGAATTTTGTCTAATAGTATTTTCTTATAATCAGCAGATAAAATTACGAAATTATTTGTACTTAAAATTTCATTTTCGGCTACGTCAAACCTCTTTTTCCAATCGTTGAGCTTTCGTCTGTTTCGAATTCCGTGCAAAACCAGATAGGTTTGATCTTGATCAAATCGGTCTTCTGACAAAAACCACCGGGTGTTGGGGGTTTCTTCCAAAGCCTCTTGGAGCTTGCTTCTGATCTTTTTTATTGAAGCCGTATCCTTGACTTCGAAGGTAAAAATCCATTTATAGTTAAGATAGATTTTCTTATTGTTTGCAATGGAGTCTGTTCCTTTGATTCGCTCCATCATTTCTTGGGCTTTGATAGCTTCTGGGGATTCGGGATATTTAAGTGCGATGCTTTTCAATGCCTTTTCCCACTGCTGTCGTCCTTTGAGCCTGCCCTCAAAATTAGCCATCAACAGATCATATTTTGGCTGGACAATCGTTCCACTGAGCAACACACGAAACGATTCTGCTTTCTCTTCAAATTGATCAAAATCCCCTTTTTGGTAGATTTTAAACAAGCTTTGGTAAATATTTTCAGGGGTTTGAAAGTCGGATTGTCCAAATTCTTCTGGATTGGTAAGAATTTTGGCATAGGCGGATTCTGGATGATTGGCAACAATTTGATCAAAATACAACTTGGCTTTTTGAGGCAATCCGTTTTGGTTAATCTTGTAGAGATGATAGAGTGCCGGAGCCGCAATTTCGCTGGGAGGATTGAGTCGAATCAAATGCTCCAATCGGTCTTGAGCCAAAGCGTAGTTTTTAAAACTCTCTTTATAAATCATCCCCAACTGCAAATAAGCATTCTGGTTCAACTTTTTGATGCTGTCAATTTCTGCTTTGGTCTGAGGCAATGCATCGACATAATTTTGTGGTTTTTCCACAAAAAAAGTTTCGTGTTTTGACTGTTCTTCTTCTTGGATTCCTTCTCTCTGTTCGCCCATCGAACTGATGGCCGATGCAATCGCCCAATTGTCGGAATTGGGACGGTCGCCCCAGGTAGAGAGGAATTTTTGTTGACCTTGAACCACCAACTTAGGATTGTAAAAATAAAAGGTGTTGGCCTGAGCACCTTTGCTAAAAAAAGGGAATATTCCTTTTTCTTCCGTGGCAACTTTTGCCAATGCTTTGGACGCTTTTTCTTCAATGTATTTTTGGAAGTATTCGATTTGAGCCTCTTTGATCAAAGAGCTGAGGTAAATCAAGCTGTCTGTGGTTTGGGCTATGTTTTCGTATTTGATTACACCATCGAGATTGTCTCTTTCTCTTTGAGTCCTTCTCTTGATTAGTGTTTCTTCGGGGAGTGTATTAAGGAGGCTGTCAAGGTAAGCCCCCGTAACAAGATATTTGCCTCCGGCAAAATTGAAATTGGCCAGATCCCTGTAATTG
>JAACDY010000121.1 GCA_009936675.1 Bacteroidota bacterium | reverse complement strand
GCCTTCCCTTTGAGGCATCAACACCCATCGGGTTTGACCGGCAGTAGCTCCCATTACTTTGAGCCCGTGATCTCTAAACCACTGCATGGCCTTAGTGTTTCCATAGGCCTCGGGGGTGTGATAATTCCAACGCATATAGATACAATTTTTGGGAAACTGGGGAAGAAAAGCTTCTAATTTATCCTGCTTGGCATTCCAAATGCTGTCCACTTTGGCTTTGGGCATTTCAGGTTGAAACATGGGATGGTAAACCTCCATTTGTTTTAGGGGCATATCATCCCAAAAAATGGGAGTTCTTCCAGCCTCATCAGCAAATTGACAGACTTTGTTTAACCAAATCAATTGTAGCTCCAAAGGTGATTTTCCGCAATTTCTTCCTGTAGTTTTAACTTCATCGCCTCCCACATGCAGGTATTTTCCATGGGGTAGTGCCTCCATGGCATCTCTATAAAGGTCATATTGTACTTCATAGGTTTCGGGATCGAGAGGATTAAAAGCCCAATCACTTTCTGGATCGTCTCTCAGGGATTTGTATTTTTCGTGCTTGAGCACAAAAGAAGCGTGACCCAAGCCCTGTACCAACGGAGAGATGGAAATGTTTCGTTCTATTGCATATTCACTTAGTTTTTGCCACTCTTCTATGGTCAAGGCATCCGACGAACCCACTAAGGGTTGACGTTTGTATTTTATCTTATCCTCCACCTCTGCAATCATAGCATTAATTTTATATTTTTTGAGTTTGTCAATCATACGGTAATAGTAATCCAAGGTTTCACGATGGTGTTTGATATCCCAATGGATGGCACGGTAGGAGAGTAGGGGGTAATCTTTGATTTGGCATAGGGGCAGTGGAACGCTCTGCTCCTCAGCGTCCTCCATTAATTGCTGTAAGGTGGCCAGTCCGTAGATAAGTCCTGCTTGATCTTTGGCGATGATTTCTACCTGCTGGTTGGTGATTTCCAATAGATAACCCTCTGCTTTGATGTCTAGGGTTTCGTCTATGCTATAGACCAAATGAGCTTCCTCTTCATTCTTTGTTACTGTTGCTTGTTTTAAAAAATCACTCCCAGGGGGTAGATCTACATCCGAAGAATTGAAGTAGGTTTTTAACTGTGTTGCATTAAGCGAACTGTTTCCCGTTATTTCCCATTCCTGGGGCTGTGGAAGAAGCTTAAAATCACCCGAACGATTTTGCATTTCGCATGATAGGATGAGGATCAAAATGGGGAGTAATAATAGTTTGGTTTTCATCTTCTGTTTTTTTAATTATTCTAACTTTTCTTTGGGATAGGACAGGTAAAGTCCTACATTGGTTACTGCTAAATTATTATTGGCTTTGGTTATTCTTATTCGGACTTTTTGGGTGTTGACTTCGGGGATTCTCAAAATTCTTTTATATCCAATTGGTTAGGGTCTTGATCTCTGCCTCAGAAAGTGCAGGTTTTTTGTAAGGCATACTCATCTCAGGGTCCGTGTAGTGTGATCTCTTTATAAATTCACTTTTACTGCTATTACCAGGGATTATAGATGGTTTGCCGGATTGGGTTACACCCAATGCTTCAGATTCAAATAAAACACTAAAACCCGCACTTTTCTTAACCCCTCCATGACAAGAAATACAATGCTTGTTGAGTATAGGTTTTACCTCAGAAGTAAATTCAACCTTATGTTTTGGTTTAATAGCATAAAAAAAACAACAATGGAAATAAATATTGTTCCCAAAAAAATGATAATTCTATTTATCAATGATATTACAATTCTATTTAATAAAACCCCTATAAGTTTAATTTTTTTTACTTTTAATTTATATCTCATATAGGCCTCGCGGAGTAGGACAAGACTTAACGATTTAATGTTCATTTTTCTTCTATTTTTTTAAGTAATTCGACAAAGGCTTGAGAAGCAGACCATTGAGGGTTGTGGTCTGACTCTAAAATGTATACAGGCCATGATTTTTCTTTGGCACGGTTGGCGTGTAAAATAAAGTCGTCCGACTCCGGTTTTTTCTCTTTTTCGACCGTATGGATATAATGGGTTTCAATTTCCAAT
>JAACDY010000120.1 GCA_009936675.1 Bacteroidota bacterium | reverse complement strand
CCAAAAGACCAAATTTTATACGGCTCAGTTCGTGTAGACGACACCTATTGCTCGCTCAGTGGTGGGTATATCGATATTGACGTGAATCAAAGTGCTGGCGAAGTCTATTTTTATTACGACGGAGTTCGTGTACCCAATACAGATGTTCAAATCATCGCAGCAGAATTTGGAATTAACACTTATCGCGTGCTCATTCAGAATCCAAACAGCAACGGCTCTTTTGAAATTCGAAATGCTACTGGTTGTGGGGTTGTGGTTGCCCAAGATCTGTTGGACACCAATGTCCTCACTCCAATTATAAGCTATACAAGTCCAGAACTTCAGAAATATGGTACTATCAGTGAACGTAGTAATATCTTATTTACCCTTGCTGGCAACACAAGTTATTATCGAGTTGAATGGGACTTTGGAAATGCATCTCCAATAGCGACAGGAGAGAGAGTATCACATCAATACTTTGCAGATGGTACTTATACGGTCACCGTATATGTTTACAATGCATCTGGATGTTTCTCTACAGCAACACAAGAGGTTGTAGTTGGTAAAGGATACACGATTTTGATGCCGAATGCATTTAGCCCCAATGGAGATAATATCAATGAAATTATAGGTCCAGTGTTTACTGGACTCAAAGCAGTCGAATATTACATTTATAACAGTCAAGGAATTCTAGTTTACCAAGAGTTTGTTTCTGAGGAAAATTTATCGCCAAACGGCAAGATAGAGATCATGGGCTGGGATGGAGAAAACTCTGACCCTTCCTCTAATTTCTATATCTTTAAAATAATTGGAACAAGAATTAATGAGGAGTTGGTAACTCGTACAGGGACAGTATATTTAATCGAATGAGAATAGTGAGGATCGTTCAGATAGGTTTATTTTTATTGTTTGCATTTTCATCTGGATTTGCACAAGAGGGCTTCGTCTCGTCTTCCCGTAACATGCAGTTTATCAATCCAAGCTACCATGGGATCAACATGGTGTCTAAAGCAGGCGTCTATTATAGTCAATTTGACTATGGAGACGGGACATCGTACATTGACAATAAATACCTATACGGGAATTTTGCTTTTGAGGATTTGAATTTCAGTATTGGACTCGATGTGAACTCCTTTAGCTTAACAAACCTAGGTCTCACTGAAAATAAAATTGATTTAAGCTATATCTATAAAATCCCGATCAATTTTGACACCTACATACTTGGCGCTCTGACGTTCGGAATTGGGTCGGATAATATCGATCGTGGTTCGCTAATTTTTCAAGACCAAATTGACCTTACCCTTGGTACTATCTCAGGAGTTTCTAGAGATCCACTGGCTGACTTTTCTCCATCAACCAACTATTTCGACATTGGTGCTTCCGCTCTAATTTACAACGAAAGGTTCTTGATTGGATTGAGCTTAGACCACATCAATACCCCGAATGTTTCCTTTAATAACGAGTCTAATGTTGAAAAAGAAATTGCATTTTCCCTTCAAGCTGCACTCGAGTTTAATGTCAACCAATACGGGAGAAGTTTTCTCCCCGACTATTCATATATGTTGATGTATCTGTATGCACAACAAGCTGGAGAAACCTTAAGGATCTATTCTTCTCAAGAACTGCAAATGGACGGATTTACTTTGGGGATCTTACAATCTCTTGCAAAATATAAAGAAAATAATTCACTCGAATTTGGATTGACATCTGGCTTTTCTTCCGATAATTATCGGGTTGATTTGACCTATACATTCCCAAGCTCACAAACCACATACAACCCGCCATCGATTGTCCAAATTGGTGTAACTATGGATTTCGACCGATTTTCCCGAAACCGAAGAGGGAACTATAAGCGCCTGAGTACGAATAACATGTAGGGCTTCTGTATGGGCTGTACTATTATTATTCAGTTTTCTGCGGTAAAGTTTTCTAAATTTGTTTAGTTTTGAAAATCTACGATTTCTTAACCAATCTTTCAGCTTTGAACCAATATCAAAAACCTTCTTTACTTCTTTTACTCTTTTTGTTAGGATTGCAAATTTCTTGTGATACCGAATTATTTGAGCTCAACAAACTGAGCCAAAACACGGGCTTGACACCCAGTGTTCAACTCCCCATTGCGCAGGCCGAAATCCAGCTCAACTCATTTCTTGATCGCCTAGATTTCGATGTTGATTACGAAAGAGACACCTATGCGACGATCTATGTTTCCGATTCGATTCAAAGACTGGTCGAAACGTCAATTGAGGATGTCTATGACCCGACGGAGCTTTCTGCTGAAGTGGAGTCTTCATACACGTTGTCTCCCATAGAATTGGAAGACATAACCAACGATTTTAATCGTATTTCGATGAGCGAAGCGACTCAAATTCCTGATGGAACAACAACAGTGATTCCTCCATTTCAGTCTACAATTGTTCTAGGAACCATAGATATGTATAATGAGTCATATCGAAGTGTCAGATTTTTTGATGGTTCAATAGTATTTACGGTCACCAATGAGTTTCCGATTGATGCGGATGTAAGAATACTACTTTACGATGAAAACGACCAACTGATCGCATCTTCTGAAACCTTTTCGGTAGCAAAAAATACTTCTGAAATGTCTTCTGTACAGATTGACGGTTTGACCTTCTCTAAAAGATTAGAAGCTCGATTGAAAACTCAATCGCAAGGGAGTGCACAACCGATCATAGTCGATAGTCAGAGTCAGTATATTATCACCCAATTCATTCTATCAGATGCGAGCGTTGATCAGTTAGAAATAAATCAAGCGGAAAGTTTTAACTATACCTTTTCGACGGCTATTCAACTCGATGAAAGTGGCGATATATCACTCGTACAGATGTATCTAGAGGAAAGTATTTTGAAGTTGGAGCTTGTAAATCAAATCGAACACATTCTAGAGTTAAATATTCGTAGCAATGACCTTACTGTCGATGGTCAGCCCCTTCAATTACAATATACAGTCCTTGGAAACGATCAAACACAGGTCTTTTCAGATAATTTAAAAAATACAGGTATTGAATTTACTTCAGATCCAGCAACAGGCAGTAGCCAATTTTCAATTGATTATGATTTGACGCTCAATCTTCAGCCAGGCGATATATTGGAGGCAAATCGGGATTTGCAATATAAAGCTTTATATGAGGTTGTTGATTTTGAGTATGTGTATGGAAACTTTACTCCCAAACAACAAATGGTTACGGATTCAATTCGGATTAATGAAAAGCTCTCCGAATTGTATGACAAAGTAAATATTGTTGATCCAAAGCTAGTCTTTACAGCTCATAACGGCTTTGGGATTCCGTTGTCATTCTCTTTCGACGCTTTTGGAAAGCGAAACGATGGCTCTCAAATCGAATTTGTATCTGACAATGACACGCAACTTATTGAACCCGCTGCAGAACTCTATGAGGTTGCCTCATCCGAGTGGTTCTATGACAAATCCAATAGCAACCTCGAGGAATTAATATCGTTCATTCCAGATGACAGACTTGATATTGAAGCAACCCTTGATGTAAATCCAGATGCAATGAGTAATAATTTTCTGCATGATGAATCTGAGTTTTGGATTGACATTTACGCGGAAACGCCTTTGCATTTTAATATTGACAATGTAGCAATTTTGGACACCTTGACTATCGATTCTCAGATTGACACAAGCGATCTTAACCAAATCCTTGAAGCAACGTTACATTTTGATTATCGCTCAGAACTTCCACTCGAAGTCCAACTGCGCACACAAATGATTGACACCCTATCGAAAACTGTGTATTTCGAATTAGACCCCTTATTGCTAAATCCTGCTTCTGTTTCAGACCTTGGGGAAGTGACAGAACCCGCTACAGGAAGAATGTCAATCTCTTTAACACAAGATGAAATCAGCAAGTTAGCCGATGTAAACGGCATTCCTTTTGAATTAACAATTAGCACTTCCGATGCCGAAACCAAGGATGCTAAAATTTCTGCCAATTCGACAATCGAATTACAAGTCCAAGTTGAAGTCAAAATCGATCTTGATGAATAATACAACTTTACATTTTGTTCAAAAGGGGTTGTCTTTCGCTTTACTATTGATGATATCTTGGAGCTATTCACAAATTAGTTATTCTACCTATCATCAGAAAAATAATACCTCAAAGCTTAAATTTAATCCTGTTTTATTTGTTGCAGACTCAATAACGAAACACATCGATATCCAATCCTTTGCGTTGGAAACAAATTTTAATTTTAGATATAGTGACCTTGTTCAAAAGGGGACAGGGGGTTTGGCAGACTCTCTTATTTTGGATTTTAATCGATTTCGAAAGGCCTTAGACAAACAAAATTATCTTGACGTCAGCGGAGAAGTTCTTCTCGTTCAGTTTGGTTTTGTCTCGAATCCTGAGGAATATGAAGTTGACGATGAAATTAAAAAAAGTAGGCGTTCTTATTATGGATTTGGAATACGACAGCGAGCAACTGGTGGGCTTAGTTTTGATCAAAACTATATTGAATTGTTAACCCAAGGCAATGGGCCTTTCTATGATCAGAACTTCTCAACAGGGCATGCTCGAATCAACAGCTCGGTGTATAGCGAGTTGAGTGCGACTTATGCAAGGGAAATGTCCGATAAACTATGGCTTGGTCTTCGATTAAAATATTTATTGGGGGGGTTTAACATTACCACAAATAAGCTTGCCCTGTCTCTCCGTGGAAACGAATTAAACAACGAGGTTGAGGTTGGCGCACAGGCCGATATACGCGTTTCTGGACCCATAGAATTTACCTTGGACGCTTACGATTTTATTGATGAAATAAGCATGGATTCCCCCAGTCAGATCTTTTCAACTGACAATCCAGGCTATGCGGTCGATTTGGGACTTGTCTATACGGTCAGTCCAAAGCTCGTATTGAGTGCTGCTGTTACGGATATCGGCCAAATTCGATGGAAAAATGATGTCAAACAACTAACCCTCGACACAACGTATCGCTACACAGCGCCTGATTTCAGTGACTCGGTTGACGATCAGGCAGACAATTACAAAAGCCCAGAGGATGTATTAGACGAGCTTACCGAGGATGTCAAAAATGAATTTGGTTTCCAGCTTACTGAAGATTCCTACACAGAGAAATTGCCATATACGATTTCGATGGGTGCGGAGTTTCGTTTGCTTAAAAACCTTGACTTTGGCGCAATGTATGCGCATTACGCCTCTCCTTATTACCAGCGAGACACCTATGCATTTTCTGCCAATCTAGGGATTCGCAATGCACTGAGCTTATCGCCTACAATGATAATCGTTGGTAGCAATACCGTTTGGGCTTGTGCTGCAGCGTTTCGTTTTGGCCCTTTGCAATTCCATATGGCAATAAATGATTTAGACGGGGTTGCGACTCCAGCCGATGCACAAGGAATCGGGATCCAAATGGGAATGAGCTATGTTTTCCCTTTTGTGTTAAAGCTATAGTTACACCCAAAAACGAAACTTCGTCATTTTTTGATTTCGCCAGAAAAGGCATAATCTTCAAACTCCATCTGACTTTTTCCTGTTTTCAACCAATTGCTTGAAAACAAGTACTCTCTTATGTAGACTGAACATTGTTTGTAATGCTTTCGATTGATAATCAATCTTTTTAAAAAATAAATTCGCTTTTCACTCCCCCGTAATCTACTGCAAATAAAACTTGAAAATAGGTTGATTTAATGTGGGCACACAAAGAAAATTCCATAAAAAATATGAGTTTTAGATTTATATGCTTATATTAAAATTCCAAATCTTACGAAATATCAAACTAGCCAAGCACTCAATACACATATTTTCGAGTTCGCAACTGCTCATCATTGTGACTTTTGCTTT
>JAACDY010000119.1 GCA_009936675.1 Bacteroidota bacterium | reverse complement strand
CTTACTCTGCTCAAGAATTCAAAGCTAGAGTATTTAAAAGCTTCTGATGAGTCAAATCTTTCCAAAGACAAACGATATTTCAACTTACAATCTACCTATAGAAATCGTTATTTCCAGGACGTAACCCAATTGTTGAGAACCCTGAATGTGGAGGTAGAAAATCTGGTTATCCATCGGCTCAACTTTGAACAGATGGTCATTTCTTCCATCAAGAAAACCAATCACACCCACTTGCACAAATCTGTAGAATACGACCAAAAACTTCTGGCATTATACGATGATGCATTGACCCTTCAACCAGGAGCCTTATTTTTGAAAAACCAAAAAGAGAAAATTTCTGAATCTGTAACCGAAGGGATTTATTTTCTCGAAAATGCGGGTTTCGTTTTTGAGTCTTGAGAAACAGGATTAACCATTCTCAAACTGTCCAATTCTATTTTATTATCCTCTGCCATACTAATCATCCGCTTTAATAGAACGTTGTACTCTAGATAGAGTTCATCCAATGACTGATTGAGCTTTTCATTTTGTTTATTGGCCGCATAAAAATGACACTTGATGATTTGGGTTTGAATCACTTTTATTCTGCTGTAGATGGGAAATTTATTAAAATCTTCGGGAAAAGGCTCTTTTAATAGAGAACTGGTAGTTTTATAGAGTTCGGAGATAAAGGTCATTATTTCGGCTGTATTGAGCAAAGTGATGTCCTCCACCGCATCTTTGAATTTTATGAATTGTACCCATTGATCAATTTTATTTTCCTCGATAAACTCGGGCGTGAGTTGGGTGAGTTGGGTAGCCTGACTGGGAGCATGAACCTTCAATTTCTTCTCCTTTTTATCAACGACTTGTTTGTTTTCAGGTTTTTTTTCTGTGCAAGAAAAAAGAAAAATAGTCATCAGACCTAAAGAAAAGTAACGGAGCATGAATAAAAAATTTAAATACCTATAGTGGTTTGCTTGATTAAAAGTACCGCAAAGAAAATGATTTGCAAAAGATACAACTGATGAGGGAACCAACCCTCAATCGATACCTTAAAATAGTGAAATACAGATTGTAAAAAAAGAGCCACGGCTGCCCAACCGATATAGTTTTGAAGCGGCGCTTCACCCCCATCAAAAGCCCAAAAATCCAATACCGGAGCTATGGGTTCGATCAATAGGTCAAGAAAAATCATCAAACCAACGCCAATGATGATTCGCATAAAGGTGTTCTGATAAAACTGCTGGGCTATGGCTCCCGTAATGATGGTCAGAAGTGCCCAGTTGACTCCTATAAGCAGGGGAACTCCCAAAATCTTGTACCCCAGTGCATTTCCGTATTGGTAATCTCCAAAAATCCAACCCCATTGCACACCCAAAATTTCGGTAATCATGCCGGTAAAAAAACCCAAAATGACCAAGTGAAAAAACCACTTATGCCCATTACAATTGATCAGTAACAGTACAAAATTGATCGACAAATTGAGGGGAGTGGCCGAGATGAACCATTCTGAATTACCGTAAAGTATGCCCAAAATTCCACTAAGGTGAAATAACCAAATGATGGCAATGGAAACATTTTCACGGTTTAATTTGATTGGAATCATCTCTGGCTTTAGGGTATTAGATCTGTATCAATTTTGGCAGAGAGCAAACACAGTGGAATACCCCCACCGGGATGCACACTACCGCCACAAAAATATAAATTTTTGATTTTGGGACTGAAATTGGGATGCCTCAGAAAAGCAGCCATTTTATCGTTGCTAGAACTGCCGTAGAGAGCCCCCAAATGTGAGGATGTTTTTTGTTCAATCATCGGAGGGGTCAAAACCTCTTCTTCTTGAATCAGAGAGTCCATATCTACTTTGAGCATGCGATTGAGTTTGGCGATTGTTTTCTCTCTCAATTCATTCTTAATCAGGTTCCAATCTTGACCGTGATCTGCAGGAGTATTGATCATCACAAACCAGTTTTCTCCTCCTTTGGGGGCGTCTGAAGGAACATCTTTGGAGGTGATGTTGACATAGACCGTAAAATCTTCGCTGGGTATTTTTTGATTAAAAATGGCTTCAAATTCTGCTTTATAATCTAGAGAAAAAAAGATGTTGTGCAAATCGAGTTGATCAAAAATCTTATTGATGCCCCAATAAAAAATGACTGCCGAACTGGAACGTTCTTGACTTAAAATCCTTTGGGGAGCTTTGGTGCCTTTGAGGAGGTTTTTATAGGTGGGGAAAACATCCATATTGGATAGTACAATATCGGCCAAGAGGGTTTGATTTTTCGTTTCGACCCCTACGGCCTTTCCATTTTCGACAAGGATTTGATTGACTTTTTCTCCCAAGTGAAAACTAATGCCTTTTCTTTTGGCCAATTCAAAAAGAGATCGGGTAATTTGTTCCATTCCACCATCGGGTACAAAGGTTCCATACTCTTGTTCCAAGTGCTGAACCAAAGTCATAATACCAGGGGTTTGATAGGGAGAGGAGCCGTTGTAGGTGGCATAACGATCATACATTTGTACCAAATGAGGTTCTTTTAGCTGAGCCGCATTGACCGTATGGAGGTTTTGATTGATTTCATAAAGGCTTAGGTTGAGTAGGGCCTTAATGGTTTTTACCGACAAAAAACCTTTGAACTTATGAAGAGATTGCTCCAAAAACAGAGGAGCGGTTAAATCAAATTTTCTCTTAGCGCGTTTGAGGTATTTTTCCAATACGGCGTCTTTTACACCCAATTTGTTTTGAACTTCTTCCAGAAAAAGTTTCGAGTCAGCATAGGCGGTAAGTTGGGTTTGATCCTCCCAAAAATATTTACAGGCGATCTTTTTCTTTTGATAAGTAAAAAAATCGTTGGCTTTCTCACCATGAAGTTCGAACAATTCGGTGACGTACTGCGGCATGGTAAACAAGGAGGGGCCAGCATCGAAGCGATAGTCCCCCAAAGAGAAAGCGCTGAGTTTCCCTCCAGGGTAGTCATTGGCTTCGAATACAGTTACTGAATAGCCCTTTTTAGACAAACGCAAAGCCGCTGCAATACCGCCAATTCCGGCTCCTATGACCACTGCAGTTTTCATTTTATGAGGGAATTTGGCTTGATGAATCCGGTATCAGACAGAACGTGAAAACGGGCAAAGAGGTCTTCGCTATACCACTGCTGACTTCTGGTTTTTTTAATGATTTTTGCGTGGGTTTGATCGCGGTAGGCAAATTTTTCAACGGCCTCGAAACTGTCCCAAAGACTGAGGGTCGCTTGTTGAACAAAAGGCCACTCTCCAATCCCTTTGAAATACTGAACACCTGCGGCATTTTCTATGGCTGCACTGGCAGAAGGAACTGATTTCCAAAAGGCAATGAGTCGAGATGGTCTGAGGGTGGCACGGGTGATGACCGCAACTGGTAGTTTGGAATCAATGGTCACTGGCTTATGTTCGGTAAAAGGATTTTGACCACTCCACAAGCCATGGCTTTTGACGGGCAACATCTTAAGGGTTCGAATAGAAGACGTTTTTTGGTAGTAAGTTTGAAGAAGTGCATTGTCCTTCAAAAAATCATCCGCCGATTTTTGACTGTCCCATACTCCCAAAAAGGCATATGTACCAAAATCTGGCCACAGACTAAAGCCATTCCCTCCTCCAGTTCCCATGAGTTTAAAGAACCTAAGCCCTTTTTTTTGTTGAAGTTTTGATGGCGCAAGACCCATTTGGGCGAAAGCCCAGCGTTTATTTTTTTGAAATTTGAAAAATGTAATGGTCGTCAATCCCTCCATCTAAATCATAATCATCCTACATTACTAAATTAGGAAAAAACTGTGAAAAAGTGAGAAAAATTAGGGGTTAAAAAAAAACGCCTCTGCTAGGATTTTAGAATTTGACTTTAGGAGATAGTAGTTGCAAAGGCGTTAATAAACCAAATTGAATTTAAACTGTTTAAATATATATAAAAAAACTTTAACAAAAAAAGCTTAAACAAAAAAAATATAAATATTGTTCCATTAAACCCCTCCTTTTAAAATTTTAAAATTGATTATATTTGTTTACTATATTTATAAACTATGTCTCCTTCTTTTGTAGCATTTGTGGTTGTTGTCACTATAGCTGGTGTAATGATCGGTATTTTTATCGATCTTTCTAAAAAATAATCGGCGTTGAAATCTCCAATTATTTTTGATAAATTTATTTATCTGCTCATCATTGCCAATGTAGCAGCCATGATCATGGAATCTCACATTTCGATTCGAAATGTTTATGGTGAAGCCTTTAGTCTTTTTGAGGCTTTCTCGATTTATATTTTCTCTTTCGAGTATTTATATCGCATCCGACTGGCCTATATGAACAATCGAATGAAAGGGGTTTCAAAATATGTGTTCAGCACCTTTGGATTGATCGACTTGTTTTCCATCTTACCTTTCTACCTCAATCAATTTATAAAGGTGGACGGAAGATTCCTCAGAATTCTACGATTGTTCCGCCTGACTCGTATTTTTAAGTTGGGACGTGAAAGCAGTTCTCTTAGGTTATTTGTCAAAGCTTTAAAGGGTGTACAAAACGAATTGAAATTTACCCTTTTTCTTTCTGCACTGGCTATTTTGTTTTCTGCTTCTGCCATTTACTATCTTGAGAATGAGGCTCAACCAGATAAGTTTTCTAGCATCACAGAGTCCATTTGGTGGGCAACGGTTTCTCTTGCTACGGTGGGGTATGGAGACGTTTATCCTGTAACAGTTGGCGGTAAGATTTTTGCTTCTATCATTTCGTTGATTGGGATCGGTATAGTGGCGATTCCCACGGGGATCATTTCGGCCTCTTTTGTTGAAGAAATCAATGCCGTCAGAAGGGGAGAAAAGTAATTCCACTCTTCGGACTTCCTTTCATAAATAAATTTCACTAATCGTAGAAGGATTTATGAACTCATTATCTAATAAAACATTAAGTTATTGATAGCTTTGCAATGGTATGAAAAAGAGCATAAGTGTCATCGGTTCCGGTTTTTCTTCTTTGTCTGCAGCCTGTTATTTGGCACAGTTGGGACATCAAGTCGAAATTTTTGAAAAAAATAGCACGCCAGGAGGGCGAGCGCGTCAATGGAAAAGAGACGGATTGGTTTTTGATATTGGCCCTTCCTGGTATTGGATGCCGGATGTCTTCGAAAAGTTTTTTGGAGATTTTGGAAAGAAAGTCAGTGATTAT
>JAACDY010000118.1 GCA_009936675.1 Bacteroidota bacterium | reverse complement strand
TTTTAAGATGTATGAATTGATTTTATTTATTTAATATATTTATTGATGTGAATCGAGTCAATTATTGTTTTATTCCTTTTTTGATACTTTTTTGTTTTCCTTTTCTACTTATAGGACAACAAGAGGTCACCTTCTCTCAATACATGTTCAATCATCAAAGTCTAAATCCCGCCTATGTCGGTTCCAAAGATTACACCCAATTTGTGATCCTCCACAGAAGTCAATGGATGAATTTTCCGGGAGCTCCAGAATCCCAAGCTTTTACTTTTAACCATAAGATGACCGCCAAAAATTTTGGTTTCGGCCTTTCTGGAATTAATGATAAAATTGGACCGATCAGCAGCAGTCGTGTCGCCATTGACCTGGCCTATCACCTGCCCATCAACGATGCCTATTTGTCCATTGGTATCAAAACTGGCTTGACCAATTATAATTTTGACGAAAACATCATCCAAACCACAACGTCCAATGACCTCGCATTTACTTTTGATGAAGAGGGGAAGTTTTTGCCCAATATTGGGTTTGGAATCTACTATCATCGGCCACGGTGGTATGCTGGATTTTCTGTACCTTGGTTTATGGAGAACGAAAGTTTTAATATTCAAAAGCATTATTACGGCATATTGGGAGGACTGCTAAAAATTTCCGACAGTTATGAAGCCAAGCCCAGTGTATTGGTCAAGCATACCGAAGGGGCTGCTATTGGATATGACTTGAGCGTGCTCTTGTTGTATAAAACACTTTTTTGGATCGGCCCACAAACAAGATCAACCCTTGAAAAAGGCATTCCAAGTAACGATTGGGGAGGAGGCTTTGGTCTCATTGCAGGGGTCAATCTCAGTAAAAACATAGCGGTTGGCTATGCCTACAATACCTCTACTTTGGGGAATTTGATCAGTACCAATCACACCACCCATGAAATCATGTTACGCTTCGATCTGATCCCTGCCCTTAAAACCGTGCTTCGTTCGCCCAGAATATTCTAATAATGAAAATAAAATGCTTGCTTTTCGGAATATTTTTTTGTCAGGGGCTATTGGCGCAGAACACTGTCAAAAATAATCGAACACTGGAATGGGCGGATTATTACTATGTGAATCAAGAATATGAAAAAGCACTTTCCCACTATTTAAAGGTAGGAACATCCATACCCCTGCGTTCGAGAAGAAACTTTTCCAAAATCTATGCCCATAAAGGGCAACTTCAAAATGCAGCCCAAATCCTCAGACCTTTGGTGGACTCCGATTCGGCCGAAGTGAAAGACTACTACTACTTTGCTTCCTATCTTACTAACAACGATAAGTTGAGAGACGAATACCGACAAAAAGCCATTCGTTTGCCCATTGAAGATTACCACCAAAGTCCAAAAGACGGCCGCTCCACTTCCTATAAATTGCAGCCTTTATCGCTCAATACAGAAGGTTCAGAATTCGGAGCACATTTGATAGAAAAAAATAATATTAATTATCTTATTTACAGTCAAAAACAATCAAAAGACTACACCAAAGGTTTAGGTAAAAAATTTCTTTCAAATTCTCCTATTTACAATCTATACCAAGCAGAATGGGATGCCAAAACACTTCAGGCCCGATCCCCGGAGGCTTTTCCTTTGGGTCTAAATTCTGTATTTCAAGACGGTCCTTCGAGTTGGGATACCACTAATCGGGTTTTGTATTTGACCCGAAGTGCCCCAAGCAGTCGTAAACAGAAAACCTTACAGCTCGATCTCTACCACTGGACATTTAACCCCTCTCAAAAACAAATTGCACGACCTCTTCCCATCAATATTGAAGGATATGCCACTATGCATCCTGCAGTAAGTCCACAAAAACAAAAGTTGTATTTTGCCAGCGACCGTCCTGGAGGTTTTGGGGGTATGGACTTGTATTATGTCGATCTAGTGGGAAAGGAAAGTTATGGATCTCCTGTCAATCTGGGGCCGGACATCAACACCGAAGGAGATGAAATTTTACCTTTTGTTTACCAAGCAGATTATCTTTTTTTCAGCCAAAAAAACACCGATGGAAATTTATCTCCCAAATTGGCCATTAATACCGTCGATGTCCGTTGGCATGTTATGGATTTGCCTGCACCCTTCGAAAGTGATAGGGATGATTTTTCCTTTTGGTTCGATGCCCAACTCGAATACGGCCTGTTCTCTTCCAATCGCGATACGGGAAAAGGAGAAGATGACATGTATACCTTTAGATTCACCCCCGAAATGATGGGTATTGAAGACCGGTATTCCTACAATCCCGTCGATACACTGATTGTATCCCAAGAAGGAATTCTAAAAAATGACAATACGCATATGATGAGTCATGATCCATTAACTGCCCTATTTTCTAAAGAAGCTGAACTGATCGAAGATGTTCATCACGGTGCACTCAAACTCAATAGTAACGGTTCATTTCTATACAAAAATACAGCACCCACAGAAGTTAAAGACTCTTTTGCTTATGTCCTAAAAAGCAAATACGGCAAATCTCCAGTCATAAAAGTATTACTCCAACGTTCTGAAGTTGGCTTGGAAGAATTACCCCAAGACATTCAAAAGACATTTTTACCCATTTTTTACGAATTTGACAAATCCAATTTGTTGGTGGACTACAAAGATCGCGTTGTCGCTGTGATTGCTGCCATGAAGGCACAACCCGAAATGATCGTAGCCCTGAGTTCCTATACCGATTGTCGGGGGACCAAAGAATACAACTTGAAACTTTCCCAAAAAAGAAATCAAACCATCATAGACTATGTCAGACAACATATCTTAAACGGAGATCGGATTTTTGGAGAAGGCTATGGCGAAAGCAGCATAGCAGGGAACAACTCCCTTGATTATTTGATTGTTGGTGGCTCCTTTGAAGCGATGAATAATGCCCAAGATCAACAAAAAATATTCCAAGCCCTTGGATTCCCCACACAAATCAAAAAGGCTGGAAGAAACCGCTACCAAGTCATCGTTGGTCAGGCTAATACCTTTGCCGAAGCTCATCACATGATTGATATCCTAAGCGAAAAAGGACATCAAGTCTGGATCAATCAATGTGATTGCTGTAAGCTCACTGAAGAAGAACATATACAAAACAGAAGAACCGACTTTAAAATCATCCGACTATAAGTGATAGATAAAACATTTAAAAAGTAGGGTATTGTATTTCTGAATCGGGATATATTTACATTCCAAACAATAAAGATGAATTCAATCTATAATTTTACGGCCTTTTTGATGCTAATTCTTCTTGTTTCTTGTAGCAAAAACACAGATACAGAGGAAACAAACAACAGTTCTGATGTCGGAGATGAACAAATCCCAGAGGTATATAATAAAATATATGCTGCATCTAAAATTTATATGGATGGAGAATATGTGGTCGTGGAAGTCAGTGGAGCTCCAGATCACAAAAGCCCCTATTACGCTAGTAATCATTAATTGCATGAAGCTTACAGCGGATCCAATCAAGATTACAAAAAAATCCCAACTCGATAAGCTCTTTTGATTTTGTATTCAAAATCCCTTCGAATCCCAAAGAAGCTTCCTCCAAAACCCCTACCCCTTTGGGATCAATAGGTGTTGCCCTCAATGGAGTATCTTTTTTCAATCAATACGCAGGGCCCAACAATCAACCCCTCACCAATGAGATTAATTCTTTTGACCAATATGGGGGCCATCCCACAGGGCAAAAGGTATATCATTATCATTTGGAACCCTATTACCTAACCACCAAGCAAGGGGATGATGCACTATTGGGTTTTTTGTTGGATGGCTTTCCCGTCTATGGCCCAGTGGAAAATGGTGAGCGAGTAACCAACAGTGATCTCGACGAATATCACGGCCACAGTCATCAAACAGACGACTACCCCGATGGCATCTATCATTACCATATCACGGACGCAGACCCCTACATTAATGGAAACGGATATTTTGGCACACCCGGCACGGTTACTCAGTAATGCCTTAATCTTACTTTGCTTGTTCACCTCCTGCCAAAAGGTCAAATCTCTCCATCGGATGGTGGTCAATGCAGACCATCTGAATTGGGTCAACAAAGGAAAGTTGAAATTATATGACGGAACCCCTTTTACGGGTATGGTCTTTAAGTTGGATACTCTATCTGGAGATACCCTTTATATCGAAAACTATCAATTGGGGCTGAAACACGGCAGCTTCAAAAGGTTTTATCCCAATCAGTTGTTGTTTGAAAAAAGAGAATATCGTCAAGGAAAAAAAGAAGGGCTCCACCTTGGCTATTGGGACAATGGAATGTTGGCTTTTGAATACCACTTAGAAAACGATGTTTATCACGGAAGTCTAAAATCTTGGAACAGCAAGGGACAAATCATTAAATCTTTGCATTATACGCACGGACAGCAATCCGGGCATCAACAACTATGGGACGACAATGGTGCGATAAGAACCAATTATATCATCAAAAATAACCGGCGCTATGGGTTATTGGGAACCAAAAATTGTATCAATGTATCGGATAGTATTCAGTAGTTTTTTGGCTTTGGTTTTATGGAGTTGTTCCCAAGGCACTACCCCCTTGCCCTATTACAATACCCCCGATTTCATGCCTCTGTTTATTGATCATCCTGATTTGGTGGAAAAGCAAATTAAACATTCCATTGTCGAATTTGAAGCAACCAATCAGCATGACCAAAAAATCGCCCTTGATGACCTTAAAGGAAAAGTACATGTAGCCAATTTTATGTTTACCCGATGCACCAGTATATGTCCCATTATGACCAATCATCTTAAAAGTTTAGCCAGCGTCTATCAAAATGAGCCTCGCTTTTCAATACTGTCTTTTTCTGTTACACCCTGGATGGATTCTGTCCCTGCTTTGCGATCTTTTGCTGAAAGCTATGGTATCAAAGCAAAAAATTGGCATTTGCTAACAGGAGAAAAAAGTGAAATTTATCGGCTGGCTCGCCGCTCCTATTTTGCGGAAAAAGATTTGGGATTCACCAAAGACAGTACTGAGTTTCTTCATACAGAACATCTTGTTCTTGTGGACACCAAGCGTCGGCTTAGGGGAATTTATAACGCTACGCTAAAACCCGACATACTCCAGCTTCAGCAAGATGTTGCTCAGTTGTTGAACGAAAAATAGTTGGGAAATGAAAAACCCCCTACGTTTGATAGCAAGAGGTTCTTCGAATTGATTTACGATTACTTGTTATTCCAAAGCAACAAAAATTATTGTAGTTCCAAAAGTTTTTCTCTTTTAGTTTTGTAACTATTCTGGTTGTCTAAAATAGTTTTCTCCGGACTGTGGGTTTCATATCGCTCAAACCAATCCTTTGCAATAGTATGAAATTCCTGATTCAAATTCCGTTTACTCCAAGAAACCATCTCGTATATAATGGGGTAAAGATCAATTCCTCGATCGGTTAAAAAGTACAACTTTACTTTTTTGTCGCTTTTGGGCAAAATGTGTTGGGCAATCCCAGTAAGCTACAAGAGCTGAGGCCTGGTGGTGAGAACACTGGTTGAAATCTTTTCGGGAGACGTTAAGAAATCACCAAAAGATTTTTTACCGTTAAAAATTTCTCTTACAACTACCATAGACCACTTGTCTCCCAGAATGTCTAATACGTTGACCAAAGGACAACTTGATCTGTCATTTTTGATAATAAAAAGTTTTTTTAATTTATTAAGCTTTAACGCTTGATGCTATTTGAATATTTGGATTTTATCCAAAAATTGATATGCCAAATTGGGAATTCAAGCCCAATATCAAACATCACTATCCAATTGAGTAATATCTGTGAATATCTTATAATTCAATTTACAAATTGATTTTTTAAATAAACACTTCGGGATTGAGTTTTACAAGTAGGGTTTGAGATGGTTTATTAAAATTTTATATCCATCTGCATTAAGATGAAGGCCATCTTGAAGTAAAAAATGTCGGTTTACCGTTTCACCATCCATTAGGGCATCAAAGAAATCGACTTGTTTCAAAAAAGGGTTTATTTTGGATGAAGCTTGCATTAAAGTATTGATCTGAATGATTTTATCCATTTGCTCAGCCCTTTCTAGAGAGGGCTTGATACTAAGATTGACAAGGGTTGTACTGGGATATTTTTGATGGATTTTTTCAATCAGTGTACTGATTTTTTCGACAATTTTCTTTGCTGTCCACCCCAAGCTCAAATCGTTACCCCCCAAGTAAAGCACAATCACCTTGGGCGCTTTGAAGGTAAACAAACGTTCGAAATTCTCGGAAAGAGAACTGATAAAAGCCCCCCCAAAACCAAGGTTAAGTGAGTTGATGTGGGGGAAATCCTTTTCCAAACTGTTCCAGAGCCTTATGGTAGAACTGCCGTAAAAGACCACCAGGTCTTCCAATGTATCTTTGTTTTTTGTTCGTTCTTCGAGGGCCAAAATTTCCGATTCAAAACCCTTTTCTGCTTTTAACAAAACATTGACCCATTCTTTGTATTCCTGGTTGATCTTTGCAACCACACCCGGCAATGCAGGGTCATTTTTATTGGTGATTCCCAAATCGCTCATCCTAAAAGGAGGTTTGATTTCACATTTAAAAGTGTCCTCAGAGGCCAGCTTATCAAAATTGGCCATGACCAGTGGAACAATCAAGGGCTGAGGATCCATACAACAAGCCAGTTTAAAAATCCCATACCTAAAAATCCCAGGAGAATCCCCCGTTTTATAGGAATTTCCCTCAGGACTGAAAACCAATCCCGATCCTTCTGCTAGGTGCTTTATCGCTTGGGGATAAAATCCTTTATTGACCAATTGGATCTCTTTTGGATCTAGTCCCGCTGGCAAGAATTTTTTGGCATAAACCCTAATATATTGCAGGCGTTGGTAATAGCTTCTGTGATTGTCTTCCTCGGGAAGCGAATGACGCACCACACGGACACCAGAGTCTTTGTAGTATTTATCCAATATCACACTGCTGATAAAATGACTGTCTAGCGTAATCTGAAAGCCCTCATCTTCAGTATAATAAGGATGATTGTCTAGGTGATTGTAGATAAAAATGACGTTTTTTTGGCAGGGCAAATTTTCCGAACCTTTGATCTGGACATTGGTCGTTGCAAAGGCATCGCGTACCAAAGTTGTGCAAAGCGCTCTGGCCTCCAAAGGGGAAAGTGTCTCCGGTGTATTGGAAACAGATTGATAGACCCTTTTGAGCGCCGATAGAAATTTTCTGTCCTGTTCCTTTACCTCCATTGATCAAATACTGAGCAAAAATAAAAACTGAAAAAAACAAATACAGAATTCTCCAAATTGATCAGAAAGAAAAACGTATTCCTTAAAAAGTGCTTCTAAATATTGTCAATTAATCAATTTAATATCAATGCTTTATAGAATCCTATAAAAAGAGAATACATTTTAGTAAATTAGAGATAATAAACTACAATAAAATGAAAAAATTAATGATCACCACAGTAGTGGCCTTGGCCATTCACGCTTGCGCACCGCCACAAACTGCCTCCAAAACACTTGGTTTACAAGGTGTATGGAACCGTATTGGAACCATCAATTATGAAGATGGAAAACCAAAAGACACCGTTCTTTTTGATGTCAAATCTAAACAGCTAAAGTTTTACACCACCGAAAATTTTATGTTTGTGGCCAATGGAGAATGGCTCGATTCCCTAGGTGTAGATCGAAACATAGGCTTTGCTGGAAATGGAACTTACGAAGTCAAAAACGATTCTTTGTTTGAGTACATGAGCTTTGGAACGGATAATTACCTCAAATGGATCGAAGGGGGAGACAAGACCTATCGGGTCAAAATAAGCCTATCAGAAAATCATTACACACAATACGGGCTTAATTCTCTAGGTAAAGGTATGGGAGAGCTCTACAAAAGAGTGGAATAAACCCAGCCTTATTTAATGATGTAAAATCTCCCCAATTGGGGAGATTTTTTTAACCCTCCTTTAATTATTTGGTACATTTAGGTAAACTTTTAAGGATGAAAAAACTGCTATTTATTTATTTTTTAGCATGCGGATGGACTATGGCCCAAGATTCTTTTGACGCTGTTTCCTTGGCCACCGATTTGCTCAACAGCCTTTCGACCCCCCAAAAGGAAATTGTTTCTTTTGACTTGGAAGACCCCGCCAAAAGCCGTTGGCACTATCTGCCGCATGACTCCTTTGCCCGCGAAGGACTTCCACTCTCCGACATGAGCCCCGCCCAAATCCAAAAAACCTATGCTCTACTAGAAGCTTATCTCAGCGAAAGCGGTTATAAAAAAATGCATCAAATCATCGATCTCGAAAACTATCTGGCCTTGGTAGAAAACAATCCTGTCAAAAGAGATGCCAGTAAATACTATATCGCCTTTTACGGCACCCCCAATAGGGATTCCCTTTGGACCTGGTCTTTCGAAGGTCACCACATCTCTCTCAACTTTACCGTCACCCCCGAGGCCATTGCCTTTGCCCCCGCCTTTTGGGGTTCCAATCCAGGTATCGTTCCCGATGGGCCCAAAAAAGGAAAAATCGTACTGAAAAAAGACCATAACTGGGGCCTGAAACTCGTTCAATCCCTCTCCTCAAAGCAGCTAGAGCAAGCCTTGGTCAGCTCCAAAACCTATGGAGAAATCTTGACGCGCAACCAAGCAGCCGTTGAATTCATCCCCAACAACGGTATCTCCTTCCTACAACTCAAAACCAATCAAAAAAAACAACTTAAAAAAATCATCTACCTCCACCTCGATCGCATGGAAAAACCAGTTTCCCAAAAAGCACAACAACTGCTCGAAAACGAAGACTGGAACAATATTACCTTTAGCTGGGCCGGAAAAATGAAAAAACTAAAAGCCCATTACTATCGTATCCAAGGCCAAAAATTTTTGATTGAATACGACAACTCTCAAAACAACGGCAACCATATCCACGCTGTTTGGCGAGAGTTTGATGGGGACTTTGGTAAAGACCTGATCAAAGAACATTACCTGAAAGAAGGGCACTGAATGCCAAGGATTTGATCCCAGTTCTAAAAGTCTGAAAATCAAATGTCCTACAAACGCGTTAGCTTTCTTTGCGTGGCACAAAAGCTACTATATGTCTACCTTAGTGATATTTAATTCATGATGTCCCAAACACAACATCCAACAATCCCAAAAAGGATATAGGGTAGCGAGTTAGTACCCAAAAAATGCTGCAAAAAAAATATTGTAAGTTTTATAAAGATGAACAGCTTTTGGGCTAATAAATATAGAGATTTTAGGGGTAAAAAAGCGGTTTTTTATGCACTTAAAGTGTTGGTTATCATTGGATTAATCCTTTTATATATTATATTTATATCTAAAGTTTTAGATAATATTATAGGATATAGTATATTGATTTATAATAGAATACAATAAATACTATAAATTAAAAATGAGTGGGTTTTAGGGCACTGGGTTTTAAATCCCTTGGGTTTTGGGAAGGGAGAGCTTTTCGCTTTTACCCAAGGTTTTGGCCTCCAACTTCAGCGCGGCCTCTGTTTCGGCACTCTTAAATTCTGCGTCTAGACTGAGGCTATTGTCACCCGTTTTGACCCTAAAGTCTTGGGGGTTGACCTTGTGAGATTTGAGTTGTTTCCACTGGGCATCCAAAACCCATAATCGATCACCGCCGCTGTATTGCAGACGTTGACCTTTTTGCAAAGCCGTGGGCAGTTGTATTTTTTTATAGCCATTGATCTCCAAACTGATCTTGTCAACAGCCGCCTTTTGGGCAGTCAACACAAACTGAAGCGTTTGTGC
>JAACDY010000117.1 GCA_009936675.1 Bacteroidota bacterium | reverse complement strand
TCGTACTGAGGTTGGAAAACCCGTTCGCAAGAAGCGTAAAAATTATTGCAATCAACTAAAGCAAACATCTGTAAAATCAAATTTTGAAAGGGATGGCTGTACCAACAGCCTTGATTTTAACCTAAAAACAACTCCGTCGTCAACACCGATCCACTACAAATTTAATAAGAATTGGATTGTTTTACAGACAAAATCGAACCTCTTTGGGCAAAAATTGTAATTTTGTTTTAAGGATTAGTAGCAATATAATTTAATGGACAAATTTTCATTTTTAAATTCGGCTCACACCGCCTATTTTGCCGAGTTATACGACCAATACCTACAAAATCCGGACGCTGTAGAACCCAGTTGGAGAGCCTTCTTTCAAGGCTTTGATTTTGGGTTAGAGCACGGAGAGTGGCCCGCAGAGGTTGCAGAGGTAGAAGTCCCCGAGTCGGTCAAGAAAGAATTTCAGGTGGTAAAGCTCATTGAAGGCTACCGCTCAAGGGGTCATCTATTCACCAAAACCAATCCCGTTCGTACCAGAAGAACCTACAGTCCTGATTTGTCGGTAGAAAATTTTGGTTTGTCTCAAGGTGATTTGCCTACTGTTTTCAACGCCGGAGCCATAGTAGGTATCGGTCCCAGCACCTTATCCACCATCATAGAACACCTTCAAAGAACCTATTGCGACTCTATTGGAGTGGAATATATGTATGTGAGGAATGTGGAGAAAAAAGATTGGATCAAGGATCGATTACACCAAAATCAAAATCATCCGAATTTCAGCCCTGAGCAGAAGAAAGACATCCTCAACAAATTGAATCAAGCGGTTAGCTTTGAAAACTTTTTGCATACCAAATATGTGGGACAAAAGCGATTTTCCCTAGAAGGGGGGGAGTCACTGATTCCGGCTCTGGATGCCTTAGTGATGGCTGCCGATGCCAAAGGAGTGGAGGAGTTTATCATGGGAATGGCCCACAGAGGAAGACTCAATACCCTCACCAATATATTTGGGAAATCCCCAAAAGATATTTTTAGCGAGTTCGATGGGAAGGACTATGACGAAGTGGTTTTTGACGGTGACGTTAAGTACCACATGGGCTGGACCGCAAAGATTGATCCCAACAGCAGCGGAAAAAAAATCAATATTAATTTGGCACCCAATCCCTCTCACTTAGAGACTGTTGGAGCAGTTGTTGAGGGAATTACTCGGGCCAAGTTAGATAACAAATTCAAAGGGGACGCCTCAAAAGTTTTGCCTATTATTGTTCATGGTGATGCAGCTATTGCTGGACAAGGTATTGCCTACGAAATTGCTCAGATGGCCAGACTAAAGGGTTATTCCACCGGAGGAACCATCCATATCGTGGTCAACAATCAAATAGGGTTTACCACCAATTACCTTGATGCTCGATCCAGTACCTATTGTACGGATGTGGGAAAAGTTACCCTATCACCTGTCATGCATGTCAATGCAGATGATGTGGAGGCAGTAGTGCATTCAGTTTTATTTGCGTTGGATTATAGAATGCATTTTAATGCCGATGTATTTATCGACCTTTTGGGGTATCGTAAATATGGACACAACGAAGGAGATGAGCCGAGATTCACCCAACCCAAACTTTACAAAACTATTGCAGCGCACAAAAATCCAAGGGACATCTATGCAGAAAAGCTTTTTGCTCAAGGCGTTATTGATCCGACCTATGTCAAAAAAGAGGAGGCAGCCTATAAATCCAAGTTAGAAAAAAATCTTCAAGTTTCCAGAACAGAGGAAACTACTGTTATTACTCCTTTTATGGAAGACGAATGGACAGGTTATAGCAGAGTCGATGACAAAGGAATGCATCCAGAGTTGGCTACAGCGGTTGATTCGAATGTACTCATTGCAGTTGCCAAAACCATTACCAATGTTCCTCCAGATAAAAAGTTTTTGAGAAAAATTGAGCGCCTGATTTCAGAGCGCAACAAGATGTTTTTTGAAACCGATCGGTTGGATTGGGCCATGGGGGAATTATTGGCCTACGGAACTTTACTGTATGAGGGCTTCGACGTTCGACTTTCTGGTCAAGATGTTGAAAGGGGTACTTTTTCACATCGACATGCCGTTATCAAAGCAGAATCTTCTGAGGAAGAGGTCATATTACTCAATCTGATCGACCCAGAAAATCAAGGAAAACTCAATGTTTTCAACTCTTTTCTCTCAGAATATGGTGTTTTGGGATTTGATTATGGTTATGCAATGGCCAGTCCAAAAACTTTGACCATTTGGGAAGCACAGTTTGGCGATTTTTCCAATGGTGCACAGATCGTGATCGACCAATACATTTCGGCAGCAGAGGACAAGTGGAAAACCCAAAACGGAATCGTGATGTTATTGCCTCACGGCTATGAAGGCCAAGGAGCAGAACATTCTTCAGCACGGATGGAGCGTTATTTACAATTGTGTGCCAAAGACAATATGTTTGTGGCCAATTGTACCACCCCTGCCAATTTTTTCCATTTGCTGAGAAGACAAATGAAAGGGGATTTTAGAAAGCCTTTGATTGTATTTACTCCCAAAAGCTTGCTGCGTCATCCCAAGGCTGTTTCAAAAGTTAAAGATTTGACATCGGGAGCCTTCCAAAGGGTAATTGTAGATGATGAGGTGGAGGCTGAACAAGTAAAAACGCTGGTTTTTTGTTCCGGAAAATTCTACTATGATTTGACCGATGCCCGTTCGGAAAATGATAGAATGGATGTAGCGATAGTAAGGTTGGAACAATTATTTCCCCTGCCTCAAGAAGAAATTCAAGCCCAGATTCAGCACTATCCCAATCTAGAGGAGGTGGTTTGGGCTCAGGAGGAACCCCGTAATATGGGAGCCTGGGGCTATTTGTTACTCCATCTGCCCGAAGCCCAACAAATGCGACCGGCTACCCGAAGGTATTATGGTTCTCCTGCGGCTGGAAGTGCCGCCAGATTTAATAATAGACACCAACAGGTGATAGAATATGTTTTTGATGCAACAAAGGATAATTTCTTGAAATAGGTCTTATTCATAATGAAAAATATGATCCATTATTTTATTTCCGTAAAACCGAGTTTTCAAACTAAAAAAGTTTTAGTTTAAGGCATGAACCTATTCAACAAAACTTTGGTAATATCTTTAAGTTGTCTATTAATGTCTTCTTGTATCAACGACACCAAAATTCAAATTGACAAGGATTCAGATAAGAACGTATCCAAAGAAAAACTTGACTTTTTGGGGATCACCAATGGCGATAAACTTAGTGCTGCTTCAAAAAGAGCACTAAAGTGGTCCGATCAACAGTTGTTGAACTACGATTGGTATTTTGAATACAACCTTTTCGACTTAAAAGGTGATTTGGCTTACCAAGAAGGGGTAGTAAGAAGAGATCCTAGTGCCCTGATCAGGCACAAAGGAAAATATTATACTTGGTACACCAAAAGTGTGGGGAAAACCGATGGCTTTGAAGGTGATATTGAAAAGGATAAAGTCTTCCCATGGGATAGATCAGACATCTGGTTTGCTACTTCTCCGGATGGTTACACTTGGAAAGAGCAAGGTATTGCCCTACCAAGAGGAGCTCTGGGAGCTTTTGACGATAGGTCTGTATTCACCACAGAGATCATGGTACACGATGGAATTTATTATTTGTGCTATCAAACTGTTGGGGGATCTTACAATAAGCGCGTAAAAAATCAAATAGGTCTCGCGTGGTCTGATAGTCCAGACGGGCCTTGGACTAAGAGCAAAGAACCTATTTTAAGTCCCGCTGACAATGGAGTCTGGGAAGGGAATGATTTACAAGACCGGTTTTCTGTCCGCGAAAAAGGGGATTTTGACAGTCATAAGGTTCACGATCCATGTATTTTGCCCTACAAAGGAAGATTTTACTTATAATATAAAGGTGAGCAAATGGGGGAAGCAATTACTTTCGGAGGAAGACAAATTCGTCATGGTGTTGCCATTGCTGACCACCCCAAAGGCCCCTATATCAAATCTCCATATAACCCGATCAGCAATAGTGGTCATGAAATATGTGTTTGGCCCTATGATGGTGGAATTGCCTCGTTGATTACTACCGACGGACCCGAAAGAAATACTGTTCAATGGGCCCCTGATGGCATTAATTTTGAAATAATGGGGGCTGTCAAAGGAACCCCTAAAGCGGTGGGTTTGAATCGAACGGCTGACCGCGAAAAAGCACCATTGGAAATTTTACGTTGGGGATTAACCCACGAGTACAAACATAGCCACGAGCAGTACATAAGGGGATTTAGAACCAGGGGAAGAAAAAATCAAACTTTAAAATAAGTCAACCATAATCGAACTAAAAATTAAATTTGAATGAATCAGCTAAATCAGACTCAATGGATTGGCATGTTGTCAAAATACCACGGAGGATTCCTTTTAAATATTAATTTTGTAATTGAACAAATTGTGGACAGGAGGCCTGTTTTGGTTTGTAACGAGATTCCATTGAAAAATAAAAAACTATGATTTTAGAGATGAAAGTTCCCTCACCGGGAGAGTCAATAACCGAAGTCGAAATCGCCCAATGGCTGGTTGCTGATGGCGACTATGTCGAGAAAGATCAAGCCATTGCAGAGGTGGATTCTGATAAGGCGACCCTAGAATTACCTGCCGAGGTGAGTGGAAGTATTACCCTTAAAGCAGAAGAGGGAGAGGCAGTGGCTGTAGGCCAAGTGGTTTGCCTAACCGATACAGAGGGAGCGCCTAAAGAGGGGCAAAGTATGCCCACTTCGACCCAAGCAGCAGCTTCTGCCCCTGCAGTTACAGTAGTAGCTGCAGCTACCGATCAAAACTATGCCGCCGGTTCTGCCTCTCCTGCTGCCAAAAAAATCATTGCCGAAAAAGGAATGGATTTGGAGAGTGTGATGGGTACAGGAAGGAATGGCAGGATAACCAAGGAGGATGCCGTGAAGGTCGTTCCTTCTATGGGAACTGCACCTGCAGGAGGTAAAAGAGGTGAGGAAAGAAAAAAACTTTCCATGTTGCGGAGAAAAGTAGCAGAGCGACTCGTAGCCGTCAAAAACGAAACCGCAATGTTGACCACATTCAACGAGGCAGACATGGCGCCGATTTTTGCTTTGAGAAAAAAATATAAAGAAACTTTTGCCGAAAAACACGGCGTTAGCCTTGGGTTCATGAGCTTCTTTACCAAAGCTGTAGTTAGGGCATTACAAATGTATCCTGATGTCAACTCCATGATCGATGGTGATTATAAAATTGCCTACGATTACTGTGACATCAGTGTTGCCGTATCTGGTCCAAAAGGGTTAATGGTGCCTGTTGTGAGAGGGGCAGAAAATTTATCCTTCAGAGCAATCGAACAAGAAATCAAGCGACTGGCCATTCGTGCCAGAGATGGTCAAATCACCGTTGATGATATGACTGGGGGAACATTTACCATTTCCAATGGAGGGGTTTTTGGTTCCATGCTATCTACTCCCATCATCAACCCCCCTCAGTCTGGTATTTTGGGAATGCACAACATCATCGAACGACCCGTGGCCATTGATGGTAAAGTTGAAATTCGTCCCATGATGTATTTGGCTTTGTCCTACGATCACCGTATCATTGATGGTAAGGAGTCCGTAGGTTTTTTGGTAGCGATCAAAGAGACATTGGAAAGTCCGGAGGAGTTTTTGATGGACAATGATGTCAAAAAAGCACTGGAGTTATAGGTTCAGACTTTTGTTCTTGTAATCAATAATGGCTTGATTTTCCTTTAAAAAATCAGCTCCCAAAATGCCATTGATTGGTTTTCCGTTTTCTTGCATCAAAGTGGCATTGATGTGTTGCATGTCCAACAATATAAAGGCGTGTTTTCCAACCGCATGTATTCCCAAGATCAGATCACATTGATGACCCAATATGGCTTTGACCTTGTCTTTCCCAGCTCCCGAAGCTTCAAAAGGTTCTCCATTTTCCTCGATCTTAAAATTATCTTTTTCAGCCAGTGCAATACAGCTATTGGATGCCCCAGTATCAATAAGTAATACCGCTTTTACACCATTGATTCGGGATTGGCAGACCAAATGTCTGGTTTTGGTCAATTTTAATTTGATTTTCTTGGGTGGGGTTTTTTTAAACAAAGAGCATCTTTTTTACAAATGTAAAAAAACGAAACCTTAATTTTACGCTTCATGAAACTGATTGATACCCATACACATTTATATTTAGAGGCTTTTGACGAAGATCGTGATCAAGTGATAGAAAAAGCTATTGCAGTGGGGGTCGAACGTTTTTATCTACCGGCTATCGATAGTACATATACGGCAAGGATGCTAGATTTGGAAAAAAAATACCCCGATCAAATACGATTGATGATGGGATTGCATCCCACTCATGTTAAGGAAAACTATAAGGAGGAACTCCTTCATGTAGAACAATTCTTGGCCAAACGAAATTTTGCTGCCGTAGGGGAGATTGGAATTGATTTGTATTGGGATCAGAGCTTACTCAAACAACAACAAGAGGCTTTTAACACCCAAATTCTTTGGGCGAAAGAAAAAGAATTACCGATTGTTATCCATTGTCGCGAAGCCTTCGACGAGGTTTTTGAGGTCTTGGAAGGACATAAGGGAGATGATTTAACAGGGATTTTCCACTGTTTTACTGGAACCAAAGAACAGGCAGAAAAGGCCATTGGTCTCAACCTCAAATTGGGGATTGGCGGAGTTCTTACATTTAAGAACGGTAAAATTGATCAGTTTTTGGATCAAATTTCCACAGATCATATCGTTTTGGAGACCGATGCACCTTATTTGGCTCCTGCTCCTTTAAGAGGTAAGCGCAATCAAAGTGAATATTTGGTCTACATTTTGAGAAAATTTTCAGAAATCCATCATCGAACTGAGGAAGAACTCGCTACTATAACCACCCAAAACGCCCTTGATGTGTTTAAAATATAAAGTTTAGTCCGCCATGTTGGTTAGAATTATTGGCTGAATATCTTTATTGGTAAAAAAACTTAATAGCATTTATTTTTTTTGTTTATTAGTGTCAATTTTAGAAAACAATAGAGAGGTGGCCGAGTGGTCGAAGGCGCACGCCTGGAAAGTGTGTATTCCGTTATCGCGGAATCGAGGGTTCGAATCCCTTCCTCT
>JAACDY010000116.1 GCA_009936675.1 Bacteroidota bacterium | reverse complement strand
TGTAAATTCTTGTCTTTTGATATGGTCCTTGTTATTAAAATTGTTTCTAAAAAATCTCTTGGTGTAAAACTTAAGTTGAACTTTTCACAATAAGAGTCATTATATGATGAGTGTCAATCAATTCTCTTGGAGTAAAACTTAAGTTCGATATTTCAATAGAGTTATCTACTACAACCCTCTAATTATAAGAGGGTTTTTTGTGGTTTAAGATGAAATGATATGTCGTATATATACTATTTAGTTCCAAGTTTGATAAAATATACATTGGATATACCTCAAACCTGATACAACGTTTTTATTCACATAATTTCTTGAGTAAAAAAGGATATACTGTCAGATACAGACCTTGGGAAGTAATTCATGTAGAATTTTTAATGCTAAAAAAACAGGCCATCAATAGAGAAAAACACTTGAAAACAGGGTAAACACGCCAAAATGGCAATACTACAGCCCTTCCAAAAAGTCGTTTAAGATTACTGGAAATTGGGATTTCGGATTGATTAAAGGAGGGCCAAATGATGATTTTTCAAAAAAAATAAAGCACTTAACCTCTTGGACTCAATGGGGTGAAAAAATGGAAGCTTTTTCCGGAACAGCCGAAAACAAAATTAAATTTACTAGACCGATGGAACACAGTGGCCCTTGGCTATTGCAACTTGGTGATGTTAGAGAGAGTGCAAAGGTTTGGTTGAACGATCAATACCTCGGTACCCTTTGGTCCAATCCCTATCAAATCACCATTAAAAATTTGAAAAAAGGGAAAAATAGTCTTCGCATTCAAGTGACCAACTCGGGCTCCAACCGAATCAAGGCCAAAGAAGCGAGAGGTGAATCGTGGAAAATATTTTATGAAATCAATATGGTGAGTTTGGATTATAAACCTTTTGATGCCTCAACATTGGATATTTTAAAGGCGGGACTATTGGAAGACCCTCTTCTGACACCTTTGGAAATTTCTGAACGCTAATAATTCATTAACTTGAAAGAAAAATCACAATGAACCTTAATTATCCATTGTACATAGCGGTATTGATTTTCCTTTTTTGCTCTTGTGGTAGTCCCACATCCCAAAAGCTTGAGGGTGGAAAATCACCCAACATTATTTTTATTCTTTCCGACGATCAGGCCTGGGGAGACTACGGTTTTATGGATCATCCTCATATCCAAACTCCACATATTGACCAATTGGCACAGGAATCTGCTACTTACACCAGAGGGTATGTGACCAGCCCACTTTGCGGTCCTTCATTGGCGAGTATCATCACAGGCAAATATGCTTTTCAGCACGGCCAAACAGGTAATGATGCAGGAAACTCAAATCGAGATGCAAGTAAATGGATAAAAAGTGGTTATCCTGATGAAGAACCAAAAAAGATTGCCAAAAAAAAATCAGTCAATTACCTTTTTAGCAAAGAGAGAAATGATCAATTTGATTTGATCAAAGCAAAATTTTACAAGCACAAACTCTTGACAGATTATCTTTCAACAAAAGGCTATCGATCATTCCAGTCGGGGAAATGGTGGCTGGGTTCTTGGGAAGAAGGCAAATTTGATGCAGGTATGACCCACGGTGATTACCAAAGAAATGGAAGGCATGGTGATGAAGGCTTAAAAATTGGTCGTGAGGGATTGGATCCAATTTTTAACTTTATCGATCAAACTCAAAAAGATGATGTTCCTTTTTTTATTTGGTATGCGCCTTTTTTACCCCACACCCCACACAATCCTCCAGAGGAGCTATTGGATAAATACTTAAAAGTAGCTCCCAATGAGAATGTTGCAAAATATTGGGCCATGTGTGAATGGCTGGATCAAACAGTTGGGGACTTGATGAACCACTTAGAAGAAAAATCATTGGAAGAGAACACCTTGATTGTTTACACCACTGACAACGGCTGGATTCAATCGGAAAAACGCAATCGGTATGCTCCCCGTTCTAAAAGGGCTCCACACGAGGGAGGCGTAAGAACTCCTATCATGTTCAAACTACCAGGAGTAATCCAACCAGAAATAAATCGTTCGTCACTGGTCAGTAATATTGATTTGGTTCCTACTGTGTTAAACTTTATAAATGTTACTGATCAAAGCCTCCCTGGTATAGACGTAATGGACAAAGAAAAATTGAATGAGAGAGAAACCCTTTTCATTGAATGCTACAACCACGACATTTTGAATGTGGAAAAACCAACTGAGACACTTTTATATAAAGTTGCCTTGAATAAAAAATGGAAGTTGATGGTGCCCAACAAAGATTTAGTTATTAGAGATTTCACAGATCCTCAATCAAATTACTATGGGTTTTATTCTAATCAAATTCAATTATTTGATTTGGAACAGGATCCAGGAGAAGAACTCAATTTGGCTGAAAAACACCCTGAGATTGTTGCAGAAATGAGCCGCCAGATTGAAGAGTGGTGGCAACCTATGGATTGAATTTAAAATCATCAATGGAATGACATCGAATCAACTGGCATTTAAAATGTATTTAAAACCCAATTCGGTAGCGGAATACAAAAAACGTCACGACGAAATCTGGCCTGATCTAAAGCAGTTGCTCAAAGAAACAGGAGTTGAGTCTTATCATATTTACCACGATCCAGAAACAGACTGTCTTTTTGCATTTCAAGAAACCAATGGAAGCGACTCCCAGTCACTGGGTGAAAATCCCATCGTACAAAAATGGTGGGAATATATGAGCGACCTGATGGAAACGCACCCCGATCATTCACCAAAACAATTGAACCTAAGTAATGTTTTCTCCTTATGATGAATAACACCATAAAGCTTCTCTTTTTAATGCTACTCTATTGGTCATGCGACCAAAAAAATGATACCCAAAAACCCCCAAATATCATTGTAATTGTAACCGATGACCAAAGGTGGGATGCCATTGGCTACGCTGGAAATGAAATCATCATCACCCCCGAACGAGATCAATTGGCAAAAGAGGGAACTTATTTCAACAAGGCTTTTGTAACCACACCCATTTGTGGTGCTAGCCGGGCAACCATCATCACAGGATTGTATGAACGGAAGCACAAATTCACCTTGGGCGGCACCACGCTAGACTCGGTTTACAATCGACAAAACTATGCTCATGAACTCCAAAAAAAAGGGTACAAGACTGGATTTTTTGGTAAACTCGGAATTAAAAATAATGGAAACTTGACCAACTCATTTTCCGAACATGAAGTCTATGATCGAAACAATAAATTCAAAGATCACCGAGGATATTATTACAAAACCATTGGAAAAGATACGGTACATCTCACCCGATATACTGGACACAAAGCTCTAAATTTTATCGAAAACACAGACAATGACCAACCATTTTGTTTGTCCATTAGTTTTAGTGCCCCCCATGCCCACGACGGCGCTTGGGAGGGAATCCAAAAACAGTATTTCTGGCAAAAAGAAGTCGATGGTTATTTTAGAGATATAGAAATACCCGGCCCCAAAAATGCCTCAGATGAAAGATTTAACGCCCTGCCCGAAGGGATAAAAGAAGGGTTTAACAGAACCCGTTGGTATTGGAGATATGACACGCCCCAACGCTATCAAGAAAGTCTCAAAGGCTATTTCAGGATGATTGGTGGAGTGGACAATGAATTGGGAAAAATTAGGGGTCTGCTCAAATCCAAAGGAATTGAGGACAATACCATCATCATTTGGATGGGAGACAATGGCTACTTTCTAGGTGAAAGACAAATGGCAGGCAAGTGGTTGATGTATGACAATTCGGTCAGGGTGCCATTGATCATTTTTGACCCCAGGGTTAACCAACACCACGATGTGGAAGATATGGTGGCCAATGTAGATTTGGCGGCAACCATTTTGGATTTTGCAGGCATAAATTCTAAACTTAAAACCCAAGGAAATTCCTTGACCCCTTATGTAAAAACTGGTAAATCTCCGTTTAAAAGAGATGCATTGCTGATTGAGCATTTATGGGATTTTGAGCCCATTCCCTCCAGCGAAGGCATCAGAACCGAAAAATGGAAATTTATGAGGTACAGAAACATTGAAGCCCAAGACGAACTCTACGATCTGACCTCAGATCCTGAGGAACTAAACAATCTGGCGAATCATCCCGACCATGAAGATGTGGTCTTGGAAATGCAAGAAAAACTCGACCAGAAAATTGCGAAATACGCCCAGTAAATTAATTGGCTTCGAAAGAAAAATTATACTTTCCGGATCCCAAAAGCAGCGTTGTTTTTTCCTTATCGTCTTGCTGATTTAAAATTTTAGCGTCCAATTTGGAGTTATCCAATTTCCAAATCCCTTCCATTGGTTTGTTGAGGACAATATCCGATGATGTATTGGCGGGTATATCAAGTGACAAGTGTAACTTACCATTTTTACGTGTCCAGGCTATCTGAATTTTTCCATAATTGGAATCAAAACTTCCTTTTACGAAATCAAAGTTTTTGTCAAAAAGTGGTTGGATTTTATAACGTTTGAAGCCAGGGAAATTCTCATTGACTTTTAGCCCCATGAGGTTGGCATACATCCACTCCCCAATGGCACCATAGGCGTAGTGATTGAAAGAGTTCATACTGGGATACTGAAAACTGCCGTCGGGCTTAATACCATTCCATCGCTCCCAAATGGTGGTAGCACCCTTGGTGACGGGGTACAGCCAAGAGGGGTATTCTGTTCTGAGTAATAATTTTATGGCCTCTTCGTTTTTTCCATTATCCGACAATACATGACAAAGGAAGGGCGTCCCTAAAAATCCGGTGGTGAGGTGGCCATAGTCATTGATATTATTTACCAATCGCTCTGTAGCAATTCTACTGTTTTCCTTGGAAAGTAATCCAAATTGTAAAGCCAATACATAAGCGGTTTGAGAATCAGAAACCAGCATTCCGTTTTTGGAGACAAATTCATCATTAAACGCTTTGACCAATTTGGCATAGAGTTCTTTATATTTTTGAACATCATCGTTATAACCCAAAACTTTTGCTGACTTAATTAACGATTGGGTAGAATAGCAATAAAAAGCTTGGGCAATCAATTTTTTACTGGTCACCGCAGAACGACCAGAATTGTCATTGTCTCTGGAGAAAAACAACCAATCACCCCAGTGGTCTTCTTTAATATACAAATGATTCTCAGAGTTCCGGGTCATAAAATCAATCCACTTTAGCATACTTTTGTACTGGCGTTCCAAGGTTTTTGTATCACCATAAATTAAATAAGAATGCCAAGGAATAATGGTAGCAGCATCGGCCCAACCAGTTCTTCCAAAATTTCCCCTGAGTTCTTTTGAATCATTAAGATCCAGATAATTATTATGAGGAACCACACCAGGTACCGCTCCATCGGGTCTTTGGTCAAAAGTCAAGTCGATCAACCACTTATCGAAAAAGTTTTTGACATCCATATTGAACCCTGCTGTGCTAAAAAATGCCTGAGCATCTCCAGTCCATCCAAGTCTTTCATCTCTTTGAGGACAGTCTGTTGGAACGTCCAAAAAGTTCCCCCTCTGACCCCATTGGATGTTTTCCTGAAGCTGATTGATCAGTTCATTTGAAGTGGTCAACGAACCTGTAAATTCCATGTCAGAATAGAGGGCAATCGCCTTAAAATCGTCAATATTGACTTGATCTATTCCTTCAATTTTTAAATATCTAAATCCTTGAAAGGTAAAAGTGGGATGATAAATCTGATCTGCTTCACCAGTCAATATATAAGTGTTTTTTTGCTTGGCTGCTCTGAGATTGGTGGTGTAAAATTCTCCCTCCTTGTCGAGTACTTCAGCATGATATAAGCTTAGCTCGGAACCCTTTGGTAGATTGGATTTAAACTGCACCCATCCCACAAGGTTTTGGCCAAAATCAATCACCTTATCCCCTGATGGTGTGATGATCAGTTCTTTGGCGTCGAGAACTTCTCTTTTTTTGATCATTTCATTTCTCGTGTGATCCAGCATTCCGTCATAGCTATCAACGGACTGTGCTTTTTTGGAAAGGGCATTTTTCTTTTTTGGCATTGACCAAGTTGGGTCAGATAAATTAAAATCTGCAAATTCACCATTGTATATCGATGAGCTTTGAATGGCTCCAAAATGATAATTCCAGTGGTCATCATTGATGATACTTTTCTTGGTACCGTCCTCATAGCTGATAACCAATTCTGCAATAAAAGATATTTCATCGCCATAATCTGTTTTTCTCTTACCTCTATTGGGTCTAAAATTCCTAAACCATCCATCTGCAAGAATTACCCCCAGTCTATTGTCTCCCGAACTAAGCATTTCTTTGACATCATAGGCTTGGTATTGAATTCTGTTATTATACGAAGTCCAACCAGGCGTTAGATATGACTTACCCACCCTTTTGCCATTGATGTGTGCCTCATAAACACCTCTGGAGGTGATGAATAAGTTGGCGGATGTTATTTTATTGTCAAGAATAAAATCATTGGTAAAGTAGGGGCTTTTAGGATCCTTTATATCTTCCTTTTTAACTCCTATCCAATCTGACTTCCATTGCTTTTTACCCATCAATCCTGTAGTCCATGAGCTAATTTTACTCTGTTTCGGCCTTGATGATTGATTGGTCCAAACCTTCACTGTCCAATAATACTTGGTGGCATATTCAAGTGGCTTTCCTTGATACTTTATATACACTGACTCCGAAGAATTGACCTTGCCAGAATCCCAGATCAAACTGTTTTTAGAAAAAACTTTATCTGTTGCTACAAATACCTGATAATGGGTTTGATTTAAATTGAAATCGTCAGATTTGATGATCCATGAAAAATCGGGATTTTCACTATCCAACCCTACAGGATTAATGAGTTTATCCACCTCCAATTGGGTAATACTTGTGGGTTGAGCTTGAACCGAATAAAGAGTTAAAAAAAATAAAATAGAATAGATGAAACGCATTGAAAAAATTATTTATTGTTTAGGTTAAAATCTGGTTTTTTTACAAGTTAATAAATTTATTTAATCGTATTCTAATTACTATTGATGGATGTCTTTGGAAATTAGAAATAACATCAGACCGAAACATTTTAAACTAGATTTTATGTCCTCCATTGGATCTTCAGGTAACTTTACCATGCCCTAGTCGGAATTGAAGTAGCAAAGTCGAAAAGCTACAAATGGTAAACTTCCTTTTGTACGGCTGCTTTAATCTGCACTGTGGAAAGCTTTTATTATATTTAGAAAAATTTAATTCCTTTCTTTTGTCCAAACCCATTCAATACAACCCTCGTTATCCTTCGATTGAAGACCTGAGGTCCAAAGCCAAAAAGAAAATTCCCAAGTTCGCTTTTGAGTATTTGGATGGAGGTTGCAATGAAGATGTCAACCTTTACAAAAACACCCACGAGCTCCGGAAAGTGGAAATGAAACCACGCTATTTGGTTCCTTTCAAAGAAGCCCGTCTAAAGACTGAACTGTTTGGACATGAGTACGATGCTCCTTTTGGGGTTTCTCCGGTAGGCTTACAAGGGTTAATGTGGCCCAAATCGCCTGAAATTTTAGCGAAAGCCGCATTCGAACACAACATCCCTTTTGTTTTAAGTACCGTCACTACAGCGAGTATTGAATCCATCGCCGAAATTACCGAAGGGCGGGCTTGGTTCCAACTTTACCACCCTGCAGAAGATAGGGTCACGAAAGACTTGATAAAGAGAATCGATGCTGTAGCATGTCCTGTATTGGTAATTCTGTCGGATGTACCCTCATTTGGATATCGTCCGAGAGATATCAGGAACGGTTTGTCTATGCCCCCCAGAATGACACTTCAGAATATCATCCGCGTGATGAAACGTCCTGAATGGGCCTTAAAAACGCTGATCAATGGGCAACCCAGCTTTGAAGTTTTAAAACCTTATATGCCCAAAAACCTCAACTTAAGTCAGTTGGGTAAATTCATGAACGATACCTTTGAGGGTCGTCTGAATGAGGAAAAAGTCAAAAAGTTACGGGATTTGTGGAAGGGCAAATTAGTGATCAAAGGAGTAGAGTCTGAGGCAGATGTTGAAACAGCCATACGATTGGGTTTAGATGGTATCATCATTTCCAATCACGGAGGGAGACAAGTGGATATGGGACAAGCGACCATAACGTCTTTGCAGACCATCGCCCCAAAATACAAAGATCAGATCAAAATTATGATGGACAGTGGTATTCGCGGTGGAGCTGATATCGGTAGGGCACTTTCTTCGGGAGCAGATTTTACGTTCCTCGGCAGGAGTTTTATGTATGGGGTATCCGCTTTAGGTAAAAAAGGAGGGGATCATACCATTTCAATTCTTAAAGCGCAATTGACCCAAGTGATGGAACAAATGTGTTGTGAAACCACACAACAACTGAGAAAAAACTTAGTTCAGTAATTCCTTTGGAAATTCTTCGGGAATCAAATCCCAAAGTAAAGGAAGCATAAAGTAAACCATTATAACAATCGTAAAAATCGAAATGAGGTTTAAAAAAAAACCTTTCCTTACCATATCGGGGATTCTGAGATAACCTGAACCAAAAACCACTGCATTGGGAGGGGTGGCCACTGGAAGCATAAAAGCACAAGAAGCTGCAATAGCAGCTGCAGTCATCAGTAAAAAGGGATGTAAATCAAATTCCAAAGCGATGGGTGCCAGAACGGGCAATAACATTGCCGTGGTCGCCAAATTGGAGGTAACTTCTGTCAAAAAATTAATTGCTGCGACCAAAAGAATCAACAAGACGATCAAATCAAAAGAACCGAGGACATTCAACTGATTACCAATCCAAATGGCCAATCCACTACTTTCAAAAGCTTTTGCCAACGACATTCCCCCACCGTAGAGCAAAAGTATTCCCCAAGGCATTTTGATGGCCTCTTCCCATTTTAAAATTTTTTCATCTTTATTTTTTGAATTGAGAGTAAATAACAATAAGGAGAAAAAAATGGCGATAATGGTGTCGTCAATGGCAGGAAAAAATTTTTGTAAAACAAAAGATCTCGATATCCAACAGATTCCGGCCAATGCAAAAACAACAGCTACTACTATTTGTTCATAACTGATCTTACCCAGTTCCTTCCTCAACCTCAAAATTTCTTCTCTGCCCCCTGGGAATCTATTTTGTTTAAACGAAAAGGCCCATCGGGTAAGGTAGAACCAACAGACAAAGAGCAAGAGGATCATTACAGGAAATCCGAAAATAAACCATTCTAAAAAAGA
>JAACDY010000115.1 GCA_009936675.1 Bacteroidota bacterium | reverse complement strand
TTGCATTCCGATGATTGCTTTAGCACCTTGAGCGAGTTTTGTGCCATTTCTAATCCATGATTTGTGGAAGACCCAAAGCAATGGTTTTCCATCGGTCTTTTTTGGCTTTTTGAATGTCTCGATTCGCATTGATGATCGATCGGTTGTTGGTCAAACCGTAGGCAATGGCCTCATCCAACGTCAGTGAATCTGGCAAGTCTTGTGCCTGAAGCACCATACAGAAGAGACCTAAAAATAATTTAATCTTCATGGGGTGATATTGTTATGTTTGTATTGTTCTAAAAACTTTAATCCTTCCAAGGTGACAATGGCCCTCAGGTGATAATCGATGTATGCTCCTATAATATGATCAATTTCGTAGTCTTCTGGAGGAAATAATTCAATGTCTCTCAACCCTCTAAAACCATTAAAATAGATTCGAGTAATAAAATTTGTATTGAGGTCACTTCTGAATAAACCAGATTCCATTCCCTTTTTTAAACTTATTTCAAAGCAGTCTCCCAAAGCCGAAAGTTCTTTGCCCCGAATCTCGGAGTAGATGGTGGGATAGTACTTTTGCAATTGGTATTGGGGAGATTTGTCTTTTTTGCCCAAAACCTGCACCGCTATTTTTTTGATTTCATAGAGGGCCTCTATGGGATTATCCATGGAAAGCTGAACCTCTATGATTCTGTCTTTTACTTGATCGAAAACCTCTAAAACAGCCGACCTCACCAATGAGGTCTTATCGTCAAAATACAGATAGATTGTTTTTTTGGAGATTCGCATATGTCCAGCGATATCATCCATGGTTACTGCTTTATAACCGTATTGAAGGAACAATGAAGAAGCCGCCGCAACGATTTCTTTCTCCATATTATTTTTTTGGCAAACTTATCAAAGAAAACTTTAAAAACAAAAAAAGTTTCCAAAGTTTTCATCTTTTATACTCCTCTTTAACTTTAGGCAGTGTAATTTTAACAAAATTCAAATTATTATGAATCTTTTCAAGGCCTATCAACAAGCATTTGAGTCATCACTAGAAGATTTCAATCAAGGCCAATCCCCTCCAAACCTTTACCAACCCATTGGGTATTTGCTGGATTTGGGAGGAAAGAGAATCCGTCCATTCTTGACCTTAATGTCAGGAGAGGCTTTTGGCGTTTCTGTAAAAGAGGCAATGGGTGCGGCCATGGCAGTGGAAGTGTTTCACAATTTTACCCTTATGCACGACGATATCATGGATAAAGCCAGTTTGCGGAGGGGGAAGATCACAGTTCACGAAAAATGGGATGTCAATACTGCAATATTGTCCGGTGATGCCATGTTGATCAAAGCCTACCAATGTTTGGAAACTTATCCGACCGATGTCTTTCAAAAACTGACCCAACTGTTGAGCAAAACCGCTATTGAGGTCTGCGAGGGGCAACAATATGACATAGATTTTGAAACCCAAGCCAACACCTCTGAGGAAGCCTACATCGAAATGATCCGACTGAAAACCGCTGTTTTGGTGGGTTGTGCACTACAGATGGGGGCCATCATCGGAGGGGCAAGTGTGGAGGATCGAAAGGCCATTTATGACTTTGGTATACAATTGGGGTTGGCCTTCCAATTGCAAGATGATTATCTCGACACCTTCGGGAATCAGGAAACTTTTGGAAAAAAGATAGGAGGGGACATACTCGAAGATAAAAAAACCATTCTTTATCATCTGGCGATCAAGGCAGGGGAGGAAGAACAAAAACAATCATTACAATCTCTTTTGGGGGGAAACAATTCCATTGATGATGTGGAAAAAATAGCTCAGGTCAAGTCTTTATTCGAGGCAACATCGGCTCAGACTGCCGCACGTGATTTGATTCAACACCATTCTGATTTGGCAGACATTGAACTGCAGCGCCTCAACATTGACGAGGATCAAAAAAGTCGCTTTAGGGACCTTAAAGACTGGTTGATGCACCGCACTTATTAAAAAAGCCTTTTTAAGAGGGCTTTTACAAATTGTCCTACATCAAAAGAGCGCATGATCTGAAACTCTTGCCACAAAGTACTTTTTTCGTCCAAGAATTGAAAAATGACTTCAGGGGAGTTCTTTTCAAACATCTTTTTAAACAGCTTTGCGCCATTGGCATTGTCTTTGGCCAGAACATCGATAAACAATAAGTCGTAAAACCAAAATCGAGTTCTTTTACCAAAACGAGATAGTGGCTGTCCTTTCTTCAGGAAATCGACCAGCTCCTTTGTCTTTTCATTGATGCGTTGAAAGGTGTATCCGGTACTGGGTTTTGTCCAACCTCCCGCTGTGCCAATATGTAAAAGCTTTGAATTGTTTTTAAGGTCAAATCGATAACAAGTCATGGGAATTTTCCCTTCTTCCTCCTCCAAAATTTCATAACCTCCTGTAGGCAGTTCCTTCAGAAAATCCGCTATGGCATCCTTATATTCTTTTCTTTCCAAAACATTTTGAGAAAAAAGGGTGTATTCCAATAGTGCCTTATTTCGTCCCAAGGGTAATACATACATAAACCGAGTATTCCCTTTTTGGGGAACCTTAAAGTTCATGAACTCAATTTTGTCTGGGTCAAAACACGGCTTCTGGGTTTGGACGACTTGCCCCACAAAGTGTTGTAACAAGACGGGATATTTTTTTTGGTGGGATAGGCTTTTGGGATTGTAAATACTAGAAAAAACCATACCGCCTTGATAGGACTGTACTTCGGTGGTTACCCAACCGTCCTTTATGTGGCTTACGCTGGCTTTGATTTGGGTGAGTTGATCGAATTCTGCCAACTTACTTTTCATAGATTGGTAGAAGTCGAGACTCCGGATCATCTTATAACGAAAGGGCTGCAAGGAAAAGTCCATTTCAAAATCATCGGCATTAAAATAGGCATGATTCCAAGTTTTGTGAACCATGGCTTCCAAATCTCCTTCCCCCGACTCCCAAAAGCACCAAGTACGGTCGTTGCGGTCTTTGGGGTCTTTTTCGATCAACAATAGAGATCGGTCTTTGAAATAGGGGTCATTGCACATTCTATAGGCCAATAACAATCCCGATGCTCCCCCTCCACAAATAATATAGTCGTATTGATTTTTAAGCATTGTGATTCAAAATTAGTCAATCCCTTCAACAGTCTGTCAAATTAGTTAGTTTTATCTATATTTGTCGGCGATTCAAATCTGCTGTTATGGATACTATCATTGAATTTTTTTCAAATATAAGTCCGGTCAAAGGGGCATTTTATGCAACTGTTTTTACTTGGTTATTGACCGCTTTTGGTGCCTCCTTTGTTTTTTTATTCAAAACCATGCACCGTGGATTTTTAGACGGGATGTTGGGTTTTACGGGGGGAGTTATGGTAGCAGCCAGTTTTTGGAGCCTTTTGGCTCCTGGGATCGAAAGGTCACCCGGTGAGGGTTTTGTCAAGGTCCTCCCCGCTGCCATAGGCTTTGGCTTAGGCGCCCTTTTTATTTTTGGTTTAGACAAAATACTACCCCACATTCATATCAACTTTAAGGATTCTGAAGGAATCAAAACGCCTTGGCACAAAACGACCTTGTTGGTCTTGGCCATTACCATGCACAATATTCCAGAGGGCTTGGCAGTAGGCGTACTTTTTGGAGGCGTAGCCGCTGGAATCCCTGAAGCTTCTATTGGCGGAGCTGTTGCTTTGGCCATAGGAATCGGGATTCAAAACTTTCCCGAGGGAATTGCTGTTTCCATGCCTTTGAGGAGGCAAGGGGTCAGCAAGTTCAAAAGCTTTTGGTACGGTCAGCTGTCTGCCATTGTCGAACCCATAGCGGCAGTTTTGGGGGCTGTAGCAGTAACTTTTTTCACGCCCATTTTGCCTTATGCATTGGCTTTTGCCGCAGGAGCCATGATTTTTGTCGTGGTGGAGGAAGTCATTCCTGAAACCCAACTCGACAAATACACCGATGTTGCCACCTTGGGATTTATAGGTGGATTCATTGTGATGATGACCTTGGATGTCGCCCTAGGCTGATTCGTCCTTGTTGAAATTTTTCCAACCTTGTGCTTGCAGAGGAATGGATTGACGCAGTCCCGTAATCAAATTACAAACCTCTTTTTGATCCGTAAAATGACCAATGGGGGTGAGCAGTGGATGCCCTTTGATTTTGTCGTAGTCCTCAGTTTTGATGGCCATTAATAATTCGTAGTCCTCTCCGCCATTGAGGAGGGCTGTACTGCTATTGATTTTAAATTCTTCGGCTGTGCTGGAGGTTTGGGGATCGGCAGGAAGTTTTTCCTCATAAATATCACAACCCACTCCCGAGGCCTTGCTCAGGTGAAAAACCTCTGACGAAAGCCCGTCACTGATGTCGATCATTGCATTGGGGACAATTTCCACTTCTTCCAAAAGTTCGATAATGTCTTTTCTCGCTTCCGGTTTCAACTGCCGCTCAACACAATAGGAATAAAGTGCCAAATCAGGTTGGTTGTTGGGGCTTACTTTAAAAACTTCCTTTTCGCGTTCCAGTACCTGCAGGCCCATGTAGGCTCCGCCCAAATCTCCACTCACTACCAACAGGTCGTTGGCTTTTGCTCCCGAACGGTAAGTGATTTTTTTCTCCTCTGCTTGCCCCACAGCCGTTATGGAAATGATCAGTCCAGTAGAACTACTGGAGGTATCTCCCCCAACCAAATCGACTTTGTAATTCTTACAGGCCAAGGCAATACCTGAGTACAGCTCTTCCAAAGCTTCCAAAGGAAAACGATTGGATACCGCTAAAGATACCGTGATCTGGGTGGGATGCGCATTCATGGCATACACATCAGAAAGGTTGACCATCACAGACTTGTAGCCCAAATGCTTTAGAGGGACATAAGATAAATCGAAATGAACCCCCTCAATCAAAAGATCAGTTGTAACAACGCTTTGTCCCTCGTTGAGGTTTAATACCGCAGCATCGTCGCCCACACCTTTCAGGGTGGAGGGATGAATCACAGGAAAGTTTTTTGTCAAATGGTCAATCAGACCAAATTCCCCTATTTCGGAAAGGGGGGTGGTGTTTTTGTTTTCAAACATTTGTTAAAATTACTAAGATTTATTTCAAACTGAAAGACTTGTTTAAATTAGAAGTAAATCTTGTAAAACAACCCTAAATTTGTCCTATGCATTTTAGATTAATTCTATTATTGTTTTTAGTCTCAGCGGTAATCTCTTGCCAAAAAGAGTCCAATGATGATGAACCATTAGAGCCTTCGGGATTGGTGGATAATGTAAATGACAATGGAACGGACAGTCAAAAAATTGGTACTCCTTGTGAAAATGGGCTTGCTGGGAAATATCCTTGCAAGGGGTATGACCTACTGGCGCATATAGGCTTTTCCACCTTTGGAAGTGCCGAAGGTAATGATTGTTGGGGCTGGACAGATCCAATGACCCAAAAAGAGTATGTATTGATGGGTTTGGACGATGGTACCGCTTTTGTGGACATCAGCGAATTCACTAAACCCATTTTGATCGGCAAATTACCCACCACCACAGAGAAAAATTCTTGGAGAGACATCAAGGTGCACAATAACTACGCCTATATCGTCAGCGAAGCCGCTGGCCACGGCGTGCAAGTTTTTGACCTCACCCGATTGAGAGAAGCCAATGCTCCAGTGAGCTTTACGGCAGATAGGGTACTTCAAACTGTCCCTACGGCTCATAATATGGTCGTCAACCCCGATAGTGGCTATGGATATGTGGTGGGAACCGACACAAGTGATGATTTTATGGGAAGGGTGCATTTCCTGGATATAAATGACCCTCAAAGCATCAGATTTGTGGGAGGATATGGAGATGCAGGCTACAGTCATGATGCCCAAGTCGTCAATTATATCGGGCCGGATCAGGATTATGCCGGAAAGGAAATTTATATAGGTTCTAATGTTACCAAAATGGTCGTGATTGATGTTACCGACAAACAAAACCCAAAGACCATTGCACAAACCAGCTATCAAAACACTCAGTATGTTCATCAAGGTTGGTTTGACAAAACCCAAAGGTTTTTTATCCTAGGAGACGAATGGGATGAGTTCAAAACGGGAGGCAAGACCCGAACCCTTGTTTTTGACCTCAAAGATTTGGA
>JAACDY010000114.1 GCA_009936675.1 Bacteroidota bacterium | reverse complement strand
GTGTCGTTCATGGTCATACAAGATTCCCAATCCATGGCGGCTGTTCCTTCCAAAATTTCTTGCTCGGGGGTTCCAAAATCACCAGCATATTTTTTATCCAATCGATTCATTCCTGCCATCCCTTTTCTTCCCTTGTCAACCCGATTATTGATAATGATACTGGGTTTTAGATTTCTTATGTATTGATACAAATCCAATCCCATTTCGTGTGTAAAATCGTTGATCCACTCGCCGTCAAACCACAAAATATCAGGATCGTACTGGTTTACCAATTCTTTGAGTTGGGGCTTGAGATAGTTTTCAACATATTGGGGGAACTCAGCATTGGAATGGTTTTGGTAATCGTATTCTGGTTCGCTGTTGGCTTGTGCTTGGGGATGATGCCAGTCCATAATAGAGTGGTACAAACCAAATTTGATGCCTTGAGCTTTACAGGCTGTCGCCAATGATTTTAGAATGTCTTTGCCATAGGGGGCAAAATCTAACACGTCATATTTTGATACCTTAGAATCCCAGAGCGCAAAACCATCGTGGTGTTTGGAAGTGATGACCACGTATTTCATGCCTGCTTTTTTCATCAGTTTTGCCCATTCTTCAGCATCGTATTTTGTAGGGTTAAACTGTTTTGCATAGTTTTCGTATTCTGGAATAGGTATTTTAGCAGTAAGTTGAATCCATTCTCCAACTCCTTTTGTTTCCACACCATTGTGAACGCCTGCGGCTACAGCATAAACCCCCCAATGAATGAACATTCCAAAACGGGCCTCGCGCCACCACTTCATTCTTTGGTCAAAATCTTCTCTTGTCTCGTTCAGATAATCTAAAGGCTTTTCGTTTTTAGATTTTGGAGCATTTTGACATGACCAACTCAGAGTTATCATCAAAATGAAAAACACGATATTTGATTTTTTGAGTATCATCATATATTACTATTTTTTTGGTTAAGTTCTTACTTTTTGACGGGCAACCCCCAGTCCTTCAATGCCCAATTCCATCTCGTCACCGGCTTTCAGATACAATTGAGGATCCAAGCCTAGACCTACTCCAAAAGGAGTGCCAGTGGAGATGACATCGCCGGGCAGTAGGGTCATAAATTCACTGATGTAACTGACCAGTTTGGGAATACCAAAGATCAAATCCGAAGTATTGCTGTCCTGCATGGTTGTCCCATTGAGTTTCAGCCATAAATGCAGATTGTGAGGATTTTCGATCTCATCTGAGGTAGCTACAAATGGACCCAGTGGAGCAAAGGTGTCGCAACTTTTTCCTTTGACCCATTGTCCCTCTCTTTCCAATTGGTATTCTCTTTCGCTAATGTCGTTGTGTAAAACATATCCTGCCACATGCTTCATAGCATTTTCTTCACTTACATAACTTGCTTTGGCTCCAATGACCACGGCCAGTTCGACTTCCCAGTCTGATTTTTTACTGTTTTTGGGCAATACAACTTCATCATATGGCCCCACTATAGCCGAGCTTGCTTTGAAAAATAGTACGGGTTCGCTGGGAACTTCCATACCGCTTTCTTGGGCGTGTTTGGCATAATTTAGTCCCACACAGACGATTTTTGAGGGTCTGCAAATGGGAGATCCCAATCGAATGTCATCACCTATTTGTGGGCAGTTGTCTTGATGGTGGGAAAGCCAATCTTTGAGTCTTTTTGGACCGTCTGTACCAAAAAATCTTTCGTCATAATCCGAACCAAAGGCTGAGACATCTAATTTTTGACCATTGTCTAATTGAACACCAGGCTTTTCGTTTTCGAAATTTCCAAATCTAATGAGTTTCATACTTAATTTTAATTTCCATTGAGTTTAATAAATCCCCCGTCAATGGGGAAGTCTGTTCCAGTGATGAATGAGGCTTCATCACTACAGAGATATAGTACCAAATCAGCAACCTCTTGTGGTTTTGCCATTCTTCCAATGGGCTGGGTTTGGGAGAGTTTTTCATACATTTCTTTTTCCCTTCCTGGGTAATTTTTCTCCAAATAATCATCTACAAATGGGGTGTGTACTCTAGCAGGGGAAACACTGTTACAACGTATCCCATTAGCGAGGTAATCTTTGGCGATGGAGTTGGTCATGGCCCAAACCGCTCCCTTGGTAGTGGTATAGGCCAAGCGATCCTTGACAGCAATGTGTGAAACAATAGAGGCCATATTGACGATTACCCCTCCTTGTTTTTTCATCCTAGGTAGAATGGCTTTTACACAGTTGAATACTCCCTTGACATTAACCTGATACAAACGATCAAAATCCTCTTCCTCTGTTTGTTCGATATTCCCTACAAAACCAATCCCAGCATTGTTGATCAAAATGTCAATGGTTTGGGGTAGAGAGGCCAATGAGGCGTTGAGTACATCCCATTGGGTGAGGTCTGTTGTAATGGTGTGAATTCCTGCTTTTTTGAGGGATGGATTTTCGTTTAGATCGATAACAAAAACTTCCGCTCCTTGTTCTTGTAGGGTTTCTGTTATGGCTTTTCCTATGCCACTACTTCCTCCAGTAACCACTGCTTTTTTTCCACTTAAGTCAAACTTCATGAGGTTATTTTAAAAATTCATTGATGTTTTTTTCTTTCATCAACCAAGATAAATTAAATCGTGCCATTATACCCCCTCCGTATGCATTGATGTCGTCTTTGGTTCCTGTTTCGTATAACAAATATATGTATCCTTCACTAGGAGTGTTTTTTCTTCCGACGGCCAAAGAGGAATATTTGAATCCCGCTTCCTCAATCACTTTCTTGAGAGGCCAAGATTTTCCACCATCAAAACTCAACCATATCGTACCGTTTTTACGACCGCTAAACGAATCAATATTACTAAAAATCAAAAGATCGTGACCTTCGAAAGGAAGACGATCCAATCCGGCCATCAAGCCATAATCTCGATTTTGTTCTCCGTCAGGTAATTCTTTACTGACATAGAGGTTTTCCCAATGGTGTCCTCCATCCGTACTGCTGGCAATGTATCGCATTCTGGGATTTAATCCATCGGTAGATAGGTGTCTTCGGGAGTTGTAATACAGTGATCCATCGCTCAATTCAACTACGGCCGCTTCTCCCGTTCCATTGGCAGGGAAAGGATTACTTGTATGCCAAGTTTCTCCTCCATCATCACTGTAGATGGCATTGGTATAGTGACTGGGCCAATACTCTCGCTCATTTCCTTGTCCGTAAAACCTTGTGGTTCGGAGCAGTCTCCCTTTGTGTTGCCCATTCTTTAGTGTTATACCATGCTCATTCATGTGCATGGAGGGAAGGTTACCATTTTTGTCGGGATGGATTTTTATTTTTTTGGATTGCCAAGATTGACCCTCATCACTGCTGAAGTAGGTGAGGATTGGAGCAGGGGGATGCTCGCCTTTCTCCACAAAGGTAATGAGTTGTCCATTATTTTCGTCCACTATGAGACCGCCGCCATTGATGCCCTGATCAATATTCACCAAAGACTGCCATGTATCTCCTCCATCTACCGATCTGCGACTCACACAGTTTTTTTGACCCCAAGTGGCAACAATAGTTCCATCTGCAGTTACCACCACATTGGGAAATCGCTCTCCCTCAAAAAGCATTTGCTTTTCAAATAAAGGTACTTTTTCTAGTTCTTTGGAAATTTCACTGTTGGGAGGTAATGAAAAACTCAGTGAGACAAGAACCAATAATAAGAGTCCTTTGTTTTTCATTTTAGTTTAGTCGTTGTTTTCTTTTTTTCCAAATGGAGCCCGTATTGAAATCGAATGATACCAGAGATTCTTTTTTCATTTCTATACTATAACCAGGCAGGGAAGGGGCAAGGTATTTCCCATTTTTAATGACTACTGGATCTTCAAAATGTTCATGGAGGTGATCTACATATTCAATAATTCGATACTCCATGGATCCACTAATACAGAGATAATCGATCATGGACAAATGTTGGACGTGTTCACAGAGTCCCACACCTCCTGCATGAGGACAAACGGGAATATTAAACTTTGCAGCCAATAACAAGATGGCCAGTATTTCATTGACGCCACCAACTCTACAACTATCAATTTGACAGATGCCTATGGCGTTGGCTTGCATTAATTGCTTGAATACAACACGATTTTGGCAGTGTTCCCCTGTGGCTACATGAATCGGTTTTACGGCTTGTGCAATTTTGGCATGCCCCAAGACATCATCTGGAGAAGTCGGCTCTTCAATCCACCAAGGTTGGAATTTGGACAACTCCTTCATGTTTTCTATGGCCTCGTCAACATCCCATTTCTGGTTGGCATCCATCATTAATTTGATATCATAACCAATTTCTTCACGAATGATTTTACTTCTTCTGATGTCGTCTTGAAGGTCAGATCCTACTTTCATTTTGACGTGAGTAAAGCCCTCTGCTTTTGCCTCTCTACAGAGTCTTCTTATTTTTTCATCGGAATAACCCAACCATCCTGCAGAAGTAGTGTAGGCAGGATATCCATTTTCCATCAGATGGGTTCTGCGGGCTTCCTTCCCTTTTTCTTTTTCTTTGAGAATTTGCAATGCCTCTTCCTTATTTAGGGCGTCGGTAATGTAAGTGAAATCAATACATTCGACCAATCCTTCTGGACTCATGTCTGCCACGAGTTGCCATAAAGGCTTTTTTTCAATTTTGGCATACAAATCCCAGACTGCATTGACCAATGCCCCTGTTGCCAAATGGATCACTCCTTTTTCTGGTCCCAGCCATCGGAGTTGGCTGTCTCCCGTAATCATGGTCCAAAATTGCCCCATATTTTGTGTAAGGCTCCTTATAGATTTTCCGATCAATAGGTAGGAAAGGGATTGAATGGCCTGTACACAAAGTTCATTGCCACGACCAATGGTAAATGTCAGTCCATGACCTTCCAACCCGTCGGGGTGATCTGTTTTTAAAATTACATAGGCTGCGGAATAGTCAGGGGCGGGATTCATGGCATCCGATCCATCTAAATTTTCACTGGTCGGGAAGCGGATGTCTTTGGTCTCTATTGCAGTAATTTTAAAATCATTCATTTTTTTTAACTTCTAGTGTAATTGGGATTAATATTTCATTTCTTCTGTTAATGACTCTATAGGGACTGTCGTAAACCAAAATTTTAGGTGAACCAGAAGGAATTATATTCTCTTTTAAAAGCAATTTCTCAAGTATCTCTGTATGCTCTTTTTCTTTGGATTTATTGGTATATCCTGAATATCTGATGGCGGCAAAATACCCTCCTTGATCTTCAAAAACCCTAAGCGAACCATCATTGGGTTGGGGAGTATTGTCGTCCGTAAATGTTTTGGGCAGTACGAAGGCCATAGAATTCTCTCCTGTTTTTTTCTCCATATGGACGGGAGTGGTCATGGCAATTTTGGTGTTGTTGGTGTTGTTTCCAGAGATGTATCCAAAAAGTTTTCCAAAGCCAGATCCTTGACTTTTGGAGGTGTGTTGGGCCATCATCACAGGGGGATAAAACCGTATTTCAGCATCCGCAATCTTTTGGATTACACTGTAAGATTGCATTTCAGTTTGGGCCATAACCATAGAGGATAGCATAACAAAAAACAAAATCCCTTTCATTAATCAGCCGATCTTACTTTAGAGATTTTCACCATAAGACCATCCTTCTCTTGCGGGTTCCTTGATGTATGCATCGATGTCCGGACGGTTGGTGATTTTCATGTTTTTGGCATCGTATTCGATCTTAGCAGCAAAACGTTGTGCCAAAACCCCGACCAAGGCCATTTCTGTCAATTCAGCGGCATAACCAAAATGTGAACCAGGAAGGCTATTGTCTTTGATGGCATCCACCCATTCTTGCACGGGACCTTCTTCATGCACCCTTGGAATTGTTTTTTCAGGAGGATTTTTTTGGAAAGCTTCCCACTCTTCATCAGAGACCAAAAGTTTAGGATCATTGGGTCTTCCACCAGTTAACAATGTTTTCTTATCACCAATCATAATCATCCCCGAGCGGTCAAACTCCTTGATTCCCCATTCAGGTCTGATTGCTGGTTTTTCTCCTCCTTCATACCATTTCAGCGTCACGGGAGGTTTGTTGCCCCTTGCGCCAAACTGATAATGGGTTACCGATTGATCTGCTATAAAACCGTGTTTTGTTCTGGGGTTGGGAACACTCGCTTCGACGGTATGAGGCATTCCTAAATCTAGTGACCAAAATGGGCCGTCGAGGGTATGACATGACCAGTCACCCAATTGTCCATTTCCGAAGTCATAAAATCCCCTCCATGATTTTGGAGCATAGGCCGAATTAAACGATCTATACTTGGCCGGACCCAACCAAAGATCCCAATCCAAATAGTCAGGGATGGGATGAACGGGAGGTGGAAAACTTTCCGGTTTTGTCCAGTATTTTCCAGGGCCGTAATTAAAGGCACCATGCCAAGCATGAACTTCTCTAACTTCTCCCAATATTCCTTGGTCATACCATTCTTTGATCAAACGGATACCATTGGTGGTATGGCCTTGATTTCCCATTTGTGATACCACATTGTAGTATTGAGCTGCTTTTTTCAAAGTTCTCAGTTGCCAAACATTGTGCGCTAATGGCTTTTCAACATAGACATGCATACCCAGTTCCATAGCGATCATTGTTGCCGCAAAATGAGTATGGTCGGGTGTGGTAATGATTACAGCATCAATTTCTTTGGCCATTTGATCGAACATGACCCTAAAGTCTTTAAACTTTTTGGCTTTTGGGAACATCTTAAATCCGGAAGCTGCTCTGTTATCATCAACATCACAAAGGGCTACAATATTTTCCTTGGGAACCTTACTCCAATTGGCCTTTCCTCTTCCCCCAACACCAATTACGGCTACGTTGAGACGATTAGTGGGGGCGTTTTTTAAAAAGTCTGGCATAAAAAGTAAACCGGTTGAGGCTGCAGTGGTTGATTTTATGAACGATCTGCTTGAAAATTGATGCATTGTGTTTTTTTTTTAAATATATAATTTTTAAGTGGGGATTGGATATGTTTTGGTCAATGTAAATTCATTTTAATAATTAATTAACACAATGAGTAATCTATTTTTATGAACGGGATATCATATTCTATTTTGAAAAATCAATAATGAACCAGGCTTGGGTTTGTCAATTCAAAAAAAGTCTAAAATAGCCTTCAGATTTGTTTATATTGTGCTGCTTATAAACTAGATAAATAGAATTAATTATGGCATCAGTACTTGAAGAGTTGGACTGGATCGTTTTGGGGATTTATTTTTTGGCACTTATTGGTGTTGCAGTTTGGGTTTTCATTCAAAAAAACAAAAATACAGAAGACTATTTTTTGGCGGGGCGAAACGTAGGCTGGTTTGTCATTGGAGCCTCCATTTTTGCCTCTAATATAGGTTCGGAACATGTGGTGGGATTGGCAGGTACAGGTTTTGAATCGGGAACACCGATGGCGCATTATGAACTTCACGCATGGATTGTCTTGTTATTGGGGTGGTTGTTTCTTCCGTTCTACATTAGAAGTGGAGCTTTTACCACACCAGAGTTTTTAGAAAAGAGATTTGACAGCCGCTCTCGTTGGTTTCTGTCTATTTTTTCATTGCTGGCCTATGTCTTGACCAAAGTATCCATTACCATTTATGCCGGAGGTATTGTGGTATCTGAATTGCTGGGAATTCCCTTTTGGTATGGAGCTATAGGAATTGTTGTTTTTACGGGAGTCTATACTGTTGTTGGAGGGTTGAAAGCGGTCATTTACACCGAAACGCTTCAAACCATTGTTCTTATTTTTGGTTCTGTGGTCATCACCGTCCTAGGACTACAAGAAGTCGGTGGGTGGGGACAGGTGCGAGAAACAGTTACTGCGGTGAGTCCCGATCATTTCAATATGTGGCGACCCATGACTGATCCCAATTTTCCTTGGACAGGATTGCTGATTGGTGGAACCATTGTTGGAATTTGGTATTGGTGTACTGATCAATATATTGTCCAGCGAACTTTGGCGGCCAATAACATCACCATTGCTCGCAGAGGAGCTATTTTTGGAGCCTATTTGAAGTTATTACCCATTTTGATTTTCCTTGTACCTGGAATTATTGCCTTTGCCTTAACCCTGCAACAACCAGATGTTTTTGTTGTAGAAAGAGCGGATCGTGCTTTTCCTATGTTGGTAAAAACCCTTTTGCCTGTTGGACTTAAAGGATTGGTTGCGGGTGGATTAATGGCTGCTTTGATGAGTTCGCTGGCCTCTGTTTTTAATTCGTGCTCTACTATTTTTACCATAGACATCTACAAAAAAATTAGACCCGAAATGTCAGAAAAATCTCTTATAAATATCGGCAAAATTGCCACCGCCATCATTGTGATTTTGGGAATCATTTGGATCCCTATTATGGACAAAATTGGCGGTGGAGTCATGTATCAATACCTTCAAAACGTTCAATCCTATATTGCTCCACCTGTTACTGCTGTTTTTCTTCTGGGAATACTTTGGAAAAGGGTTACTTCTGATGCAGCAATTGCCACACTCTTTAGTGGATTAATCTTGCTGGTATTGAGATTGGGAAGTGAGATTTATTTTCAGGAAGAAATCCTGTCTGGGGCAAGCGAATCTGGACTAGCTTTTGCTTTTGCCACCATCAATTTTGCCCACATGGCAATATTTATGTTTATCTTTTCAATATTTGTATGTGTTAGTGTTAGTCTGTTTACGGCTCAGCCAGATTATGCCAGAATTGAAGGTTTATCTTTTGGAACCATGACATCAGATATGAAAGAAGAATATCAGAATTCCTTCAATAGGACGGATTTGATTTTATCCGTTATTCTTATCGGTTTGGTGGCGACTGTTTTATTGTATTTTACTGGATAATATTAAAATTATTTTTATGAAAAATTGTGTACTTTCATTAGATGCTAGAACGACCAGTTCTAGAGCTATTTTGTTTGATCAAAAAGGACATCAAATTGCGGTGGCGCAACAAGAATTTACTCAAATATTTCCAAAAAAGGGGTGGGTTGAACACGATGCTGTAGAGATTTGGGAGACTCAAATTAATGCTGTAAAAAATGTCCTCAAAAAAGCTGACATTAAGGTAGAGCAGTTAGACGCTATAGGAATTACCAATCAAAGAGAAACGACCATAATTTGGGACAGAGCCACTGGAGTTCCAGTATTCAATGCCATAGTTTGGCAAGATCGTCGGACGGCCAAAACCTGTGAGGAGATTGCAGCTCAGGGCAAGTCTGATCTTTTTACCAAAAAAACGGGTTTGGTTGTTGACGCTTATTTTTCTGCCACAAAAATCAAATGGATTTTGGATCAAGACCCATCCCTAAGGGATCGTGCTCGAAAAGGGGAGCTGGCTTTTGGGACGGTGGACAGTTGGTTGATATGGAATCTTACTGGAGGAACGCATCATGTTACAGACGCTACCAATGCCAGTCGTACTATGATTTATAATATTCAAGACAACCAGTGGGATCAGGAACTTTTAGATATATTGGACATTCCCAAAGAACTTTTGCCCAAAGTGGTCAATTCTTCCGAGATCGTGGGAAAGACAGAACCATCCATACTTGGGGCTTCTATCAGTATTGCAGGAATTGCAGGTGATCAGCAAGCGGCTCTATTTGGTCAATTGTGTCTCCAGCCAGGAGATGTTAAAAATACTTATGGTACGGGTTGTTTTTGCATTATGAATACGGGTGATAAAGCCGTTGTTTCCAAAAACAAAATGTTAACAACCATTGCTTGGCAAATCAATGGACAGGTCACTTATGCCTTGGAAGGCAGTGTTTTTATAGCCGGGGCATTGGTGCAATGGCTTAGAGATCAATTGCATATGATTTCATCTTCTGCTGATATTGAAGCTCTAGCCGAATCTGTCTCAGACAATGGGGGAGTAACATTTGTTCCAGCGCTATCTGGCCTGGGGGCACCCTATTGGGATCCACATGCCACTGGAGCCATTATGGGAATTACTCGAGGCACCAACAAAGGTCATATTGCTAGAGCTGCTTTGGAGGCCATCGCTTTGAGATCAAGAGATATCATTATTGAAATGCAAAAAGATGCAGGGGTTGATTTTAAAAGCTTAAAAGTTGATGGAGGTGCCAGTAACAATGATTTGCTGATGCAAATCCAAGCCGATTTTATAGATGCCGATGTTATTCGACCAAAAGTCACCGAAACTACTGCTTTGGGCGCTGCTTTTTGGCAGGCTTGGCCACTGGATTCTGGCCCTCAATCGATGCGCTCAAAGACCTTTGGCAGGAGGATCAACGATTTGAATCTGTAGCAAGTCAAGAGACAGAAAAGACCATTTCTCTATGGGAGAATAGGGTGAATAGAATTTTAACCAATAATGAATAGAACCACCAGTTTAAAGGAAATCAACAAGGTAGATCAGTGGGATATTGTCATTGTTGGTGGAGGAGCCAGCGGCTTGGGAGCTGCTGTTGATGCCGCACAAAGAGGGTATAAAACACTGTTGCTTGAAAAAAATGACTTTGCCAAAGGAACTTCATCAAGAAGTACCAAATTGGTTCACGGAGGGGTACGTTACCTTCAGAACGGAGATATTTCCCTTGTCATCGAGGCTTTAAAAGAGCGAGGTATCATGAAACGAAATGCCCCTCATCTGGTCAAAGAGATGAGTTTTGTCATTCCATTCTACGACTGGTGGAACAGTCCTTTTTATGGACTGGGTCTTAAGGTTTATGACATGATGGCCGGTAATATGGGCTTAGGACCCTCCACACTATTGGACAAAAAAGAAACCGTTGAACTGATCAACAATGTCAAACAGGAAGGTCTTAAGGGGGGTGTAATTTATCACGACGGTCAATTTGATGATTCCAGGATGGCGATTACTTTGGGTTTGACCGCTACTGATATAGGAGCTACTCTTATCAATTATGTTGAGGTAACAGGTTTGACCAAACAGGACAATCTCATCTCAGGTCTAGAAATTTTGGATCACGAATCGGGAGACCAGTTTACAATAAAAACCAAAGTAGTGATCAATGCCACAGGAGTATT
>JAACDY010000113.1 GCA_009936675.1 Bacteroidota bacterium | reverse complement strand
AGTAAGATCAAAATGGGCCCCGTAACCGATTGTAAGTTTTCCCCTACTTTTTGCAATATTTGCCCATAGGTGACTTTGTTTTTTATTCCCACCAAGCCTGCTACTGCGGCTCCTAATAAAAGGATAAACTGGTTCGAGCCACTCAGTGCATCGTCACCAAAAACGGTAACATTATAGGTCAATAACAAGACCAATATGAACAGTGGAAGTAATGCAGCCGATAGAGATAGTCTTGGGGTTTTCAATTTAATATTATTTTAAAAGTACAATTTACCCTTTTTTTACAACTGCTTTGATCAATCTTAAACCCTAACTTTTGTATTTTTGACAGTAAATCGAAATTTAAACTATGCAATCATTTGATGTTGCCATAATTGGATCGGGCCCTGGAGGCTATGTAGCTGCCATTCGTTGTGCTCAGTTAGGGATGAAAACTGCCCTTATAGAAAAATACAATACTCTGGGAGGAACCTGCCTTAATGTGGGCTGTATTCCCTCAAAATCCCTATTGGATTCATCTCACCACTACGAAGATGCCGTTAAGCATTTTGAAGAACACGGTATTGAAATTCCTGGAGAGGTCAAGGTCAATTTGGAAAAAATGATTGCCCGTAAAGCCTCTGTGGTCGAACAAACCACCAAAGGCATCGATTTTTTGATGGATAAGAACAAAGTAAGTGTATTCAATGGCTTGGGGTCTTTTAAAGATGCCACTACCATTCATATAGCAGGGGAGAAGTCCGAAGATATTACTGCCAAAAATATTATTATTGCCACTGGATCCAAGCCCGCAAGCTTGCCCTTTATTAATATCGACAAGGAACGCATCATCACTTCAACCGAGGCTTTGGAGTTGAAGGAAATTCCCAAACACATGATCGTCATCGGTGGAGGCGTTATCGGTTTAGAATTGGGACAGGTATACAAAAGACTTGGAGCCGAGGTCTCTGTTATACAATATGCCGACCGTATCACACCGGTGATGGACAGCGCACTTTCCCGTGAATTGACCAAGGTGATGAAAAAGCAAAAAATAAAATTCTATTTGTCGCATCAAGTCAATAAAGTAGAGCGCAATGGAGACACAATTACCGTTACTGCCTTGGACAAAAAAGGGGAGGAGGTCAATTTCGAAGGGGATTATTGTTTGGTTTCTGTTGGTCGAAAACCCTATACCGATGGATTAAATGCAGAAGCGGCTGGCGTAAAACTTACCGACCGCGGTCAGATTGAAGTGAATGAGCATCTGCAAACTTCTGCTTCAAACATATACGCCATTGGCGATGTCGTTCGAGGTGCCATGCTGGCGCACAAAGCTGAGGAGGAAGGGGTAATGGTGGCAGAAATATTTGCTGGACAAAAGCCTCACATTGATTACAACCTTATCCCCAATGTAATCTATACCTGGCCTGAAGTGGCTGCCGTAGGCAAAACCGAGGAGGAACTCAAATCAGCGGGGGTCAACTATAAAAGTGGACAGTTTCCCATGCGTGCCTTGGGGCGTTCCCGTGCCAGTGGTGATACCGATGGTTTTATCAAAATTTTGGCCGATGCCCAAACGGATGAGGTACTCGGTGTTCATATGATCGGAGCCCGTGTGGCCGATTTGATCGCCGAAGCGGTGGTGGCCATGGAATTTCGTGCCTCTGCCGAGGACATCGCCCGTATGAGCCACTCTCATCCTACCTATGCCGAAGCGGTAAAAGAGGCTGCATTGGCAGCCTCAGAAAATCGACCTCTGCACATTTAGTTATTTTATTGCTGAAAAGCCTTTTCCATTTTAGATCGAATGGCTTCCAAAGTCAGATTCCCCAGACTTCCCAAGTGAGTATGGGATAAATTTTTGTGGGGTTGGTAGTCATCGCTGGCAATGTTTTCTCCCATCTTTTTGTAAGCATCTCTAAAAGGCATCCCCTCCTTGACCCATTCGTTTAGCGTATCAACGCTAAAAACATATTGGTATTTAGGGTCGTCCAAAATACTTTCTTTGACTTGTATTTCCTTTAAACTGAAAGTAAAAAGATCCAAACAAGCTTTGAGTTCATTGATGGCTTCAATGATGGGGCCTTTGGCGAGTTGCATTTCTCTGTGATAGCCAGAGGGCAAATTGGCCATGAGTAAAGCCAACTGATTGGGCAGTCCCTGAAGGAGATTACATTTGCCTCTGATGAGTTCAAACACATCGGGGTTTTTCTTATGCGGCATGATACTGGATCCTGTGGTCAACTCCTCAGGAAAACTGATAAAGTTGTGCTCTTGACCCATATAAAGACAGATGTCCATTGCCATTTTGGAAAGCGTAGCGGCCAAAGCCGCCATGGCGGTAGCAGTAGTTTTTTCAGCCTTTCCTCTACTCATCTGGGCGGCAATCACATTGTATTTTAAATCGGCAAAGCCCAAACTTTCGGTGGTGGCTTTTCTGTCAATAGGAAATGAACTCCCAAAACCTGCGGCACTTCCCAATGGATTTTGATCCACTACTTGATGAGCTGCATTGAGCAAGGTCATGTCATCGACCAGAGTTTCGGCATAGGCAGAGAACCAAAGTCCAAAAGAAGATGGCATGGCCACCTGAAAATGGGTATATCCTGGCAATAAATGATCCTTGTGCTGATCGGCCAAATCCATCAATAACCTAAAAAAGCTGTGCGTGAGTCCTTTAATCGTCTCAATCTCGGCCTTAAGATACAAATGAAGGGCCACCAATACCTGATCGTTTCTTGATCTGGCGGTATGTATTTTTTTACCTAAATCCCCAAGCTTTTGTGTCAGTACATATTCGATTTTGGAATGCATGTCTTCAAACTCGGTTTCGATAACAAAATCTCCATTTTCGGCATCGGTTTTTAGTTCTTCCAACACCTCGACGATCTGATCGGATTCTTCTTGCGATAAAACTCCAATTTTGGCTAACATTTGCGCATGGGTTATGGAAGCTTGGCAGTCATAGGCAGCCAAATAGAGATCATATTCTCGATCTTTTCCCACTGTAAAATGGTCTATTTTTTCGTGTGGAGCTTGGTTTTTTTGCCAGAGTTTCATGCTTAAAGTATTTTTCCTAAAAGTTCAATATAAATTTTTACTGCCTCTTCGATCTCATGCACAAAGATGTACTCATTGGCTGAGTGTGATCTTGTAGATAATCCGGGACCCATTTTGAGCGATGGACATTGAAGTGCTGCTTGATCCGATAGGGTAGGAGAACCATAGGTTTTTCTTCCCAAGGCAATTCCTGCCTGAACCAATTCATGATCCATTCCTATGGAAGAAGAATTGAGATGCAACGACCTTGGTGTCATTTCACAGGGGGCAGCCTCGGTGAGTATCTTGGCCAATTCTTCATTGCTGTATTGGTCGTTGACCCTTACGTCCACTACCAAATCTACGCTTGCAGGAACCACATTGTGTTCTTTTCCTGCATTGATCTGGGTGACTGTGATTTTGACATCTCCCAAAAAGTCGGATTGTTTTTCCAAGGAGAAGTTTTGAAACCATTCCAATACTTTGGGGAGTTTCATAATGGGGTTGTCATCGTTGGGGTGTGCGGCATGTCCAGGAGTCCCTTTGATGACTGCGTCAAAAACCAACAAACCTTTTTCGGCTACCGCCAAATGCATTTCTGTAGGCTCACCTACTATACCCACGTCGATTTTGGGTAAGTGAGATAGCAGCCCTCTAAGACTGTCTTGTCCCGCAATTTCTTCCTCTGCCGAGGCAGCGATGATTAGATTGTATTTTGGATTTTGTGCATCATAGTAGTGGGTAAACAAAGCAATAAGAGAAACCAAGGCCCCTCCAGCATCATTACTTCCTAGGCCGTATAGTTTTCCATCCTCGATTTTGGGCTCAAACGGATCGTTGGTATAGGCCGCATTGGGCTGAACCGTGTCGTGATGAGAATTGAGTAATAGGGTAGGTTTTTGGGGGTCAAAACCTTTGTTTTGTGCCCAAATATTATTTCCCGATCGCTGATATGGAATGCCGTAATGGTCAAACCATTGTCCAATCCTGTCGGCGGTTTTGTCCTCCTCTTGTGAAAAAGAGGGAATGGCAATCAAATCCTTCAATAAATCAATCGCTGCTGCGCTAAGCTCATTCATCCTTTAGTGTTAGAGTGGTGTGTTGGGAAATTCCCGCTATCATTTTTGGCGCTCCAATTTTAACTTCATTTACGCCATTTGCCAAAGCATCAAAACAGTTGTCAATTTTGGGAATCATTCCCGAATGAATGACTCGAGCTGTTTTTAAGTTCTTGTATTTTTGGGGGGTGATGGTTTCAATCACACTACCGTGGTCATCGATGTTTTCCAAAACGCCTTGCTTTTCAAAACAATACCATAAAGATACTTCAAAAGATTGCGATAAACTTTGTGCCAAGGTGGCGGCTATGGTGTCGGCATTGGTGTTGAGCAATTGTCCTTTTTGGTCGTGGGTAATGGCACAACAAACAGGAGTGTATCCTCCCTTGAGCAACATTTGAAACAAAGCGTTATTGACACCAACTACATCCCCTACAAAACCGTAATCGATAGATTTTACCGGTCTTTTTACAGCTTGAATGGCGTTGCCATCGGCTCCGGAAAGTCCCAAGGCGTTGCACCCTAAATTTTGCAATTGGGCCACAATGTTTTTGTTGATTTTACCCCCATAAAGCATGGTGATAATATCGAGGTTTTGAGCATCGGTGATCCTTCTGCCTTCGACCATTTGAACGGGTATGTCCATTTTTTCGGCCATGGCAGTGGCTTTTTTACCCCCTCCGTGAACCAAAATCTTGGAACCTTGCATTTGGGCAAAGTCGGTCAGGAAGGACTGCAGTGCTGCTGCATCCTCAATGACGTTTCCTCCGATCTTGACCACCGATAGTTTATCCATTTTCCAACAGTTGTTTTAAGACCGATTGGGCCGAGAAAATTCTGTTTTGGGATTGTTGAATGACCAGAGCATTGGGACTGTCGAGCACGCCATCGGCGGCAACAATATTTCTTCTGATGGGAAGACAGTGCATGAACTTTCCATCGTTGGTCCTTTGCATTTTTTCAGGTGTAATCATCCATTCGTCATCTGTTCTGAGGATTTGCCCATACTGTTCGTAGGAACACCAGTTTTTGGTATAGACAAAGTCGGCTCCCTCCATAGCTTTTTCTTGATCGGTGGTGCATGTGATCCCTTCAGTAATTTTAGGGTTCAGGGCATAACCTTCGGGATGGGCAATGATGAAATCGGCATCCATATGTGTCATCATTTTGGTAAAAGAATTTCCAACTGCATGAGGAAGTGCTTTGGGATGAGGAGCCCAACTCAATACGACTTTGGGTTTGTGGGCGGGTTGAAATTCCTTGATCGTAATGGCATCAGCCAAGGCTTGCAGAGGATGTGCAGTTGCACTTTCCATGTTGATGATGGGTACAGAAGCGTATTTGGCAAAGCTTCTCAATACGATTTCGGCCTCATCTTTTTCTTTGTCAGATAGGGATGCAAAAGCCCTAATGGCCACCATATCACAATATTGGGAAACTACAGCAGCAGCTTCCTTAACATGTTCTGATCTCAGTCCACTCATCTTGGTGCCGTCTTCAAATTCCAATGCCCAAGACTCCTGACTAAAATTCATAACCATGGTTGGAAGTCCTAGGTTTTGGGCTGCCTTTTGGGTACTCAATCGGGTTCTAAGACTTGGATTGAAAAATAAAAGCCCTAGGGTTTTGCCTTTACCCATCGCATCCCATTTTGTGGGTTGATTTTTCAGCTCCATTGCCAAATCCAAGGTTTGGTGAAAGTCGGGCAAATCCGCTAAGGTGATAAAATGTTTCATAGTAAATCTTCTAATGCATCAAAGAGCTGATCAAAATGTGCTTTTTGAACGGTCAATGGCGGAAGGATTCGCAATACGTTTTTGTTGCTGCTGCCTCCGGTAAATATGTGTTTTTCATAGATGAGCCTTTTTCTTAAAGGTCCGACCTCAAAGTCAAATTCCAATCCGAGCATCAGTCCGCGTCCTTTGATCTTGGCTCCTTTTATTTTTTCCGCCTTGCTTCTGAAATAGGTTTCCATTTCTTTGGCATGTTGTTGGAGCTTATCTTTTTTTATGATTTCCAAAACTGCCAATGAGGCACAACAGGCCAGGTGATTTCCTCCAAAGGTAGTTCCCAGCATCCCGTATTTGGGTTTGACATCTGGATGAACCAATATTCCTCCTATGGGAAAGCCATTGCCCATTCCTTTGGCCATGGTAATCACATGTGGTTTGATGTTGTTGTTTTGAAAAGCAAAAAAGGTTCCCGATCTTGAAAAACCAGACTGCACCTCGTCTGCAATCAAGGCAGTGTCATATTGCTGGCAGAGCTGCTCCATTTTCAAAACGAAATCATTCTCGGGCATATCAAGACCGCCTACCCCTTGAATGGGTTCGAAAATGACGGTACAGACATCTCCCTTTTGCAATTCTTCTTCCAAAGCCTGTACATCATTAAAGGGAATAAAAGTCACCTCCTGCTGTTGATTTAGTGGGGCATTGATGTTTTGGTTATCCGTTGCAGCTACTGCTGCTGAGGTTCTCCCGTGAAAAGCATTTTTAAAAGCCACTACTCTTTTCTTTCCGGTGTGAAAAGAGGCCAGCTTGAGGGCGTTTTCATTGGCTTCGGCTCCAGAGCTACACAGGAAAAGTTGGTAGTCGTGCAAACAAGATTGTTCCCCGATTTCATCTGCCAATTGTTGCTGTAGCGGGTTTTCTACCGCATTGGAATAAAAGGCAATTTTATTTAATTGCTCCTGCAATCGATTGACGTAATGGGGGTGACTGTGTCCTACGGAAATGACCGCATGTCCTCCGTAAAGATCCAAATATTCCGTTCCCGCCTCGTCGTAAACATGGACATCTTTTGCCTTTACGGGGCAAACTTCATAGAGTGGGTAAACGTCAAATAATTTCATGTGTTAATATTCATTGAATTTTAATTTCATTGATTTTCTCGAAAGAAGCCATAAGTCCTCTAATCAAGGAGGAACTCAGCCCTTGGTGTTCCATTTCGTTCAATCCGGTAATGGTGCAGCCTTGTGGGGTGGTGACCTTGTCGATTTCAGTTTCGGGATGGGAGTCGGTTTCAATCAATAGACTGGCTGCGCCCAAAGCAGTGTACATTGACATGCGCATGGATTCATCGGCATCAAAGCCCATTTGTACGCCTCCTTGGGTTGTGGCGCGAATCAATCGCATCCAAAAAGCAATCCCACTAGCACAAACTACAGTAGCGGCTTGCATTTGTTTTTCGTCGATCTTGATGGTAGTACCCAATCCATTGAAAATGGCTTCGGCAATGGCAATTCTCTTTTCTCCAGTGGTATTACAACACAAACAAGTCATGGATTTTCCAACAGAAATGGCGGTGTTGGGCATGCTTCTGATGATGGGATAATTCCCTCCCAATTGGTCTTCCATTCGCTGGATGCTGTAGCCAGTGATGGCAGAAATCAATACGTGCTTGTCGGTCAATACATCCTTTATTTCTTCCAAGATACCGTCAAACTGTCGGGGCTGTACCGTAAAAATGATGATGTCTGAGTTTTTTACAGCCTCTTGATTGTTTGTTGTAATTTTTACGTTGTTGTATTCTTCCCATTTTTTGATTTCACTAAGATCTCTTTTGGTCAGGTAGAGTGAAGTATAGGTGTTGTTATATACCAAGCCTTTGGCAATACTCAATCCCAAATTTCCTGATCCGATGATGGCTATTTTCATTTTTATTCTCTTTAATTTTTAAAATACACTGGCTTTGAGTTGTAGTCCCAAATCCTCTTCCCATCCCATGATGAGGTTTAAATTCTGTATGGCTTGTCCCGAGGCACCTTTGATCAAATTATCAATGACGGATGTGATGAGCAACTGATCTTCAAATTGGTGCAGATGCAAAGCACAATGGTTGGTATTGACCACTTGTTTTAAGGTAAGTTCATTGTCAGATACATGGGTGAAAGGGTGACTTGTATAAAATTCCTTATACATTGCCACGGTCTTTTCTAGCTTACCCTCAAAAGGGGTGTAGCAACTGGCAAAAATACCTCTAGTAAAATTTCCCCTTTGTGGTAGAAAATACATTTTGGGTGCTCCCAGGGTTTCTCCGATTTCACCCAAATGCTGGTGGGTAAAGGGCTTGTACCAGGAAACATTATTGTTTCTCCAACTGAAATGTCCAGTGGGACTCAATCCTACCCCAGCTCCCGTACTTCCTGTGGTGGCGTTGACATGAACGGCCTCTTGTATCATTCCCGCTTTGGCCAAAGGCAAAAGGGCCAATTGAATGGCAGTAGCAAAACAACCAGGATTGGCCACAGCATTGGCTTTTTCGATACTTGACCTTTGGTTTTCTGGCAAGCCATAAACAAAATCATACCCTTGGAATTGAGCGTCTTTTTTCAGTCTAAAATCATTGCTTAAATCAATGATGATGGTTTTTTCAGAGAATTGATTTTTTTCCAAAAACCCAACTGATTTTCCATGGCCCACACAAAGGAAAACTACATCGACCTCGGGATTGATACTTCCCGTAAAGTCTGGTGCTCCAGCACCCAATAAATCGGAATGTGTATCGTGGAGTGGTGTTCCCGGTCTTGTAGTGCTGTATACAAAATCGAGTTCCAATGCCGGATGATGCAATACCAATCGTATCAACTCACCTCCGGTATAACCCGATCCCCCTATGATGCCTACTTTCTTCATTTTTCTTTGTTTACGTGTTGGTATATTTTGTTTTGGTTGGACAATAATTTGATAAAGCCTTTGGCATCCTCTGCGCTCCAACCTTTGTTGACTTCTCCATAACTTCCAAATGAAGCATTCATCAAATCGTGTTCAGACTCAATTCCATTGAGTTCAAATCTGTAAGGGTGGAGGCTTACAAACACTTTTCCACTCACCATCGACTGGCTATTGCTCAAAAAAGCTTCCAAATCCCGCATGACGGGGTCTAAGTATTGTCCCTCGTGAAGCAGCATTCCGAAGAAGTTAGCCAATTGTTCCTTTTGGAACTGTTGCCATTTGCTCAAGGTGTGTTTTTCCAGTAGGTGATGGGCTTTGATGATCAAAAGAGGAGCTGCGGCTTCAAAACCAACCCTTCCTTTGATGCCTATAATGGTATCCCCAACATGGATGTCTCTGCCGATGCAAAATTTTTTGGCTTGCTCTTGTAATTTGATGATGTTATTGACTGGACTGTCCATCTGTCCATCAATCCCAACCAGTTCTCCTTTTTCAAAATGAAGGCTTACTTTTTCGGATGACTTTTTTTCAAGCTGTGAGGGATAGGCCGATTCGGGGAGGCTGTCGTGTGAGGTCAAAGTTTCCTTCCCGCCCACACTGGTTCCCCACAAACCCTGATTGATGGAGTACTGCGCTTTTTCCCATGAAAGATCGATTCCATTTTCTTTGAGAAAAGCAATTTCTGCTTCTCTGGAAAGTTGTTGGTCTCTGATGGGGGTAATGATTTCTATGTCGGCTGCCATGACCTGAAAAATCAAATCAAATCTGACCTGATCGTTCCCTGCGCCAGTGCTTCCATGTGCAATGGCATCTGCTCCAATCTTCTTGGAATAAGCGGCGATTTCCATCGCCTGTACAATTCGCTCTGCACTGACCGATAGGGGATAGGTGTTATTTTTTAGAACGTTGCCAAAAACCAAATACTTAACCACCTTGTGGTAAAAGGAGTCCAAAGCATTGATGGATTGATAGGTATGGGCTCCCATCTGTAGCGCTTT
>JAACDY010000112.1 GCA_009936675.1 Bacteroidota bacterium | reverse complement strand
TTCGATTCCCACCCGAGGTACAAAAAAAACCTGCCTTTTGACAGGTTTTTTTTATTTCAATAGATTAATCTTGCTCCATCTTTGGATTACTGCTTTTTTTGGACAGAAAGGCATCACTTACAACTCAATGCGTATATTTTTTTGATTTCCATAGCCTCTTAGCATCAAACTGTCTTTGTAAAATTCGAGTATTCCATAGGAACTGATTGGGGTATCAACCATTCCAAATAACGTGATATAGTGTATTCCATTTTTGAAAACATGTCCTCCTGAATGATTGTGGCCATTGATAAACGCCACAATATCTAGATTTTGCTCGATGATATCAATAATTTCCTGATCGTTCCACAAATTATGAGGATCATCTTTTGGTCTCAAAGGCATATGGGAAAAAAGAATGACTTTTTGCTCCAACAAATTGGCTTGTTCTAATTCTTTTTTGAGCCAGTTTTGTTGTTCTGCACCCATGGCACTGTTCCATCGTTGACTGTTTGATTGATTTTTCGTTTTTTCGAAGTATAAATCTATTTCTCGAATATCGTGATTGTGTAACGCATTGGAGTAGTAAGAATAATCCGTAGCGTCCAATATAATAAATTTCCATCCTTTTTTGGAATAGGAATAATAATAATTGGGCATTGACAAGCGTTTGAGGAGGTCTTTGAAATGGGTTGAGTCAATTGAAAATTCGTGATTTCCCAAAAGTTGATGGTTTTCGATGCCGGGTTTAAGTTTGTAGTATATCGGTAGAATCGCATCAAAACTTTCCCATTCGACATCAATGATGTCCCCAAGATTTTGAACAAAATCAATGTTGTGATGATTGAAGGTGTCAATAGCTTCCTCTAGTTTCCATAGGGTTTCTTTGTAGTGTCGTTTACCAGAGATGGGTTTGTTGGCATATTGTGGGTCAGCGACCAGACCTACCTTTAGGTAGGGCTCTTTCTTTGCACATGACCCCAGCAGTATGAGTATCAGTATAAAAACAATTTTTTTCATTTGATCATTATTTTTTCAATCCTCCCTACGGTTTAGTTTTTTAATTCAAATTGGGTTAAAATAGCCCGATGATCTGAATTGAAAAAACCGCCTTCGGGATCCTCCATCACAATTTTGGAGGAGATGGTTTTTAGGTTTTGGCCTTTGTAATAAACAAAATCAATCCTATCCGAGATGATTTCTCTGGGAGAAAGATAGCCCCATGTTCCCTCCAATGTTTGGGTGGGGTCGGGATGGGCTTCTCGAAAAGAGTCGATATAGTCACGCTCCTGCATCAAGGTACTTACCGGCCATGCTACCACTTTTCCATAATGAAATTCCTTGGTGCTTTCGACCCAATCCAAGTGGGAGGGCGAATTAAAATCTCCCCCTATAATTACCGGTATTTTTAGGCTGGTTTTCAAACGGTCTACCGCACTGATGATGGCCGTGATTTCTTTTAATCGGGTTGGCCCTTCGTTGGCGATGAGTGAATCTGGACTCATTGTTTTAATCCCTTTAAAAGAATCTGGCAGATAGTGCAGCCAAGTATTGACGAATAATAGTTCTTGACCCTCCACATCAATGACCGCCGCATGGGCATTAAAAGGGTTAAAGATTTTTAGGGTATCCATGATGGGATATTTACTGTGAATGGACAGATTAGAACTTGCCCGGACCGAATGGGGATATCCCGCTTGTTCGGCAATTTCCATTCCACAGCCATAGGTTTCTTGCATCAACAATACATCGGGGGCTTCTTGATGGATGACTTTGTAAACATTGATCGTGTTGACGGAGTCTTTTTTAAACCCATCGGCTTCGGTGCCATGAAGCCCTCCATGCCATATGTTCCAAGTCATTACTTTAATGGTTTTACTTTTAGGGCCTGAACAACCTACAAAAAGCAATGAGGTAAAGAGTAAAAAACACACTTTGTGGAAACGCATTATCGTTTTTTGTTTCAATACAATATTCTAATATACGTATTGTAAGAATCTACTGGATAGAAAACAGAATAATATTAAAAGTTCTAGATTTTTTAATGCCAATTTTTGGTTTTGTTCCAAGTGGCCTTTTGTCTTTTTACATCTTGATTTTTAAGCCTGTATTAAAGATAAAACCATCCAAAGGAGCCCAGACCTCTGTAAATCTCGGATTGGTAAAGGGTTGTTGAACCAAATTCTCGTACCTGGTTTGTCTTGTGTCGGTCCAGTTTTCAAGGTTGATGTAGAAGGATAAATTTTTAAATGTTCGCTCTGCCAAAAACCCTGCTTTGAACAAACTTCTCACCCTGCGTCCAGTCGTCAATGTTTGTTCACTTTCATATTCAGCGTCTATGCCCATTCTCCATTTTCCATCCTGAACAAACATTAAATCTCCGTGAAAGGAATGCTTGGGTGTTAGGGGTAGTGATTTTTTTTTGCCTTGATGGTATTGAATTGCATCTACATAAGTATAACCAAGATACAGATGGAAATCCCCTGATGAGGCTTTTAATAAACTCTCAACGCCCTTGGTTTGAAAATACCCCTCACTGTTGATCAACCGATAGTTGTCACCTCCCTCTTGTGTCAGAACCAAAGGTTGGTCAAGCTGGTTGTAGAACAAATATTCGGTCAAACTAATACTGAAATTTCCAGTTTTCAAGATTCGATAGGTCAAGTCAGTATTGATTCCATAGGATTTTTCAACTTTATTTGTTTTATCATCTATTGGCATTATGCCTTCAAAAGCCAAACTTTCCACCTCTTCGGTAAAAACACTTGGAAGTTTATATCCCAAACCTCCACCCAATCGAGCAGTGAACTTTAATCTGGGTTTATAAATCAGTGCAAATTTTGGCAATGGAAAGATGCCGTAATCTTGATTGTAATCCAACCTAAACCCCGTTTCAACGGATAATTTTTGATGAATGTCCCAAATGTGTTGTACAAATACCCCCGTGGTAAACAATTTTTGATTTCTCAGTGAAGTAGCAGCGATCGGTTCTTCTTCAAAGCTGTCGGCATATACATTAGCCCCCAAAATCAAATGATAGAATTCCTGATCAATGGCGTAATTGATTTCTGAAAATGTTGAAAATTGAGTTCCAGCAAAGGCATATCCATTCAAGAAAATATTTCTATCAAACGTGTTGGTGCTGTTTTTTAGCTGTAAGCTTTTCTTTTCGCTCAACTTTCTGTCCACTTTGAATTGGGTGGTTACTTGTTTTGATTGATTCCTTTCAAAATAGCTTTCTAGACCCTCCGCTACAAATCCCTCTACCATTCTTACTTCTCCACCAATTCTGTTTTCGTTGGTGAATGTACCCCCAAAACTTAGGGTGGTTTGATCATCCAAATAGTAAAATAATTTTGGATTGAAATTGAATTTTCTCACCTGTGGAACATCAGTAAATCCATCATTATCGACATCATACAATGGGTTGGTATTGCTGGACGCAAAAACGGTAACCCCCCATTTTCCAGCTCTTTTTGAATAAAAACTGTTTAAATCTGTATTGCCAATATTTGAAAGGTTGGAGTGTAGCGAAAATTCGTCTTGAGCCTTGGGTTCTTTAGAAATCAAGTTGATCAAACCTGCTATTGCACCCCCACCATATAGGGTAGAGGAGGAGCCTTTGACAAATTCCACTTGTCTTAAATCTAAAGGAGGTATTTGCAATACACCTAATCCGCCTGTAAACCCACCGTATATGGGAAATCCATCTTTTAAAATTTGGGTGTAACGTCCATATTGGCCCTGAATGCGAACACTAGCCGCTCCTGAGGTAGCCGAAGTTTGCTGAACTTGTACCCCAGTTGTATGCATCAAAAGGTGGGAAATTTTTGAAGGATCCATGGTTGCCGCCTCTTCTAATTCTCCCGTCAAGACTTCAACTCTCGAGGGGGTGTATGCAATACTGCGATTTGCCCGATTGGAGGTTATAATCACTTCTTCCAATCCTGAAATATTTTGATTTAATTCTATGATCAGAAAATTTTCAGTGTGCGGAAATGTAAGGGTCAATAATCGACTTTCATAACCGATATAGGAAAAGCTGATTTCGTAGGTCCCATCCGGCAAATTGGAAAGCGAGCCATTTCCGTTAATATCGGAGATCGTTCCCTTTTCAAGTTCAGGAAAATAGATGTTTACTCCAGTTAAGATGTCTTGGGTAGTGGCGTCCTTTACAGAAAAAGTAATTCGGTTTTGTGAAAAAAGGTTGAGACATACCATGGACAGTATGCCCAACATAAACATTCTGCTCATGCCTCAAATTTACTAATATTTCTTGGCGAATGATACGTCCAAATTAATTCTTATTTGGGCTAAATATAGATTGTCTAATTGCTTTTCCTTAGTGCTGTGAACGTATAGTTCTGTATCCTTAAAAAAATCTGTAAATTGCGTTGTAATGTATATTTAAATTATGAAAAGAAGAAAAGCGGTACAAACCATTGCTTTGGGTATTGGTGGGCTTGGTTTCTTAAGCCATTGCACTTCGACTCCCGCACTGCCTCCCATACTGGAGATAAAGGATCAACATCTTTTGGGGCTATTGACGGAGGCCATTTTGCCTTCAAAAAGCGAGGAATTCCCTACTCCAGAGACGAGAATGGAATATCTTTTAAATCAAATCGAAGGTGCCCTTACAACAGAGGAGTTGGATGGTTATCAAAGGGGTTTAATAATTTTTAAGGGACTGGTCGAACAGACTTTTCTTATGCCTTACGAAGAATTGGATTTCAAAACGCAAAACTATACCATTCTAAGAGCATTGAATCACCCGGGTGAGTTGGGTTTTTTTATGCAAAAAAATCGAAAATGGTCGTTGCATCATTTTAGAACCTCTGAGCGCTCTCGCGCTCTTGTCGCTCTGTCCCTCTCGGTTTCGCTCCGTTTCAGCTGCAGGCCAAATCCCGAGACGACATGTGGATCGAATCCTGGCCCTGCATGGCGCCCTC
>JAACDY010000012.1 GCA_009936675.1 Bacteroidota bacterium | reverse complement strand
CAAATCCACCTCCTTTTGGCCTGCTAGGTGATATTCCCCGAGACAATGTTGATGTTGGTGAGGCGGATGAATTGTCTGTGTATTATTGGTTTTGACTTCTTTGTCTCCAATATACAGGGGTACATCAACTTTTTCAGTGCGCATCTTACGATAGGTAAGAATCAACTTTTTAACTTCTTCAGAATTGGGTCGATAGGATCTAATCACTTCATTCACAGGTGTAGGAACCTTGTAAATAGCATTTGTCATGTTAGGAGATTTGGGTTCTTATTAAAAAAACAAAGGGTGAAAGTGGGTCAAATCACCCTTGAGCAAGGATTTAAATTTTAAAATTTTCGATTTACTCCGCTAAGGAATTGATTGGCTTCGTTTTCTTTAAAGCTGGCTTTTTCACTGTCCCAGTGTAACGTTTTGTTTGGGAATCTTCCTGCTATTACCCCCAACAAAATGGTTTCGGTCAATCGAGCCGAATAAGAAAAAGGGGCTGAAACTTGGTCTCTACCCAAACAAGCATCTACAAATTGGTGATAGTGTTTGGGAGCATCTCTTTCATAATCGTTAACGGTGATGCCCAACTTCCCATCTGGGTCATATTTTTTAATGTCAATATCTTGATATTTTCCGTAGACAATTAAACGGGGCGGTTCCATAAAGTGAGGTAAAAGAAGTCTCCCTTTTTCTCCCATAAACATAGCTCCTTGTAATGGCAATTTTTCTTTATTGGGCAGCTTGAGTTCCTTATTAGCCTTGGGCGCTCCTTTTCCATCATGCCATACCCACTCAAAATTGTCAGTGGTGAATTCAGTTCCTGGGAAAGTATAGACAACTTTATTGATTTCAGGATAGCCAAATCCATTGGGTTTTCTACAAGTATTTTTGATGGTTTTAGGAACGTCCAATGCCAATGCATTGTAGGGAGTGTCAAAAATATGCACACCCATGTCCCCTAAAGTACCACAACCAAAATCGAGGAGTTTTCTCCAATTACCGGGATGATAAATTTTTTCCTTAAAGGATCGTTCTTCGGCGGTACCCAACCAAAGGTTCCAGTCCAAATTGGAAGGTACAGGATCACTACCGTTGGGCTTTGGGCCATCATGACCCCAATTCTTGGGTGACCAAGCCCTGACTCGGCTTACTTTTCCAATGATCCCCGATTGGATCAAAAGAGTAGCGAGTTTGTAGTCGTAAAAGGAGTGAACTTGAATTCCCATTTGGGTAACCAAGTTTTTTTCTTTTGCTATTTTTTGCATGGCACGAACTTCGGAAACATGGTGGGCCAAAGGTTTTTGACAATAGACAGGTTTGTTCATTTCCATCGCCAAGATTGAGGCTGGTGCATGGGTGTGGTCGGGTGTAGAAACTACAACGGCGTCTATGTCATTGACCATTTCCTTGAGCATCACCCTGTAATCTTTATACGTTTTGGCATTGGGATGGCTTGCGCTGGCTTTGGCAATGGCATTGGAGTCCACATCACAAAGTCCAACAACGATGACATCTGGGTGAGAGGCTATCGATTTCAAGTCGGCACCGCCCATTCCTCCAACACCAATATGGGCAGTCCTGAGTTTGTCTCCTGTTTTGCTCATGGCCATGATGGATTTAGGGATAAAGGCAGTAGAGGCCGCTGCCAATGAAGTTTTTAAAAATTCTCTTTTTTTCATCAATGATACGTTTAAAGTTTTTTGATTTTTATATTTCTAAAAGATAGGTTACTGCCGTGGTCTTGAAAGCCAATGTATCCGGTTTTGAATTTTCCATAATCAGGAGCATTGTTCCACTTACCGGAATTTCTTCTTTTATACCAATCCTCTGACCAAGGGACAAATGACAATACTTTTTTTCCGTTGAGCCAGTGTTCGACCTTTTCAGGGGTAAAAACAATCCTACTGCTGTTCCATTGACCAGGAGGGTAAAGTACCTTCTGGCTAGTGTCAGGGACATGCATGGCATAGTCAGCCGCTGTAAGTTGCCAGTCCTTTAGTTCGTAGTTATGAATTTCGGCATAATTCTCATCGTCTAACAATTGGTATTCGGGTGACACGACGGGAGGGCCGTCATAACCTTCTTTGAGGTGGTAAAAAATACCGCTGTTCCCTCCTTTGGGGATGTTCCACTCCACATACAATTCGAAATTATCAAACTCTTCTGCCCCATAAATGATATCTCTACTTCCTTTATAATCATAATCTCCCTCCAAGATTTGGGCGGTGGTAAAGGTCAAAATGCCGTCAACGATTTTCCAACCGGGAGGCATTTGATCTCCGTTGTAGGCCCTCCAGCCTTCCAATGAGGTTCCATCGAAGAGGGTAATCCATGGGTTGGATTTTTTCTTTGGAGACTCTGAACAAGCCAAAAGAAGAAGTACTGCTAGTAATGAAATGGTTTTTTTCATGAATTGAAAGTTAGTTTTTATGATATTATTTCTAAAGGTGCTGTATTTTTCCAGTTACCACGCGTAAAATCAGGAAACAGCTGAGGCGCCCCGTCTTGTTCAATGGATTTCCCACTGAGTTCAGTCACTGCACTCCATAAGGCTCCTTCATAAACATTTTGATCTATGGGTAGTCCTTTTTGTAAACACTCAACAATGCGATACATCATGATTCCATCCATACCCCCATGACCACTTTTTTTGGACTGCTCATTGAGTCTTTTATAAAGGGGATGGTCGTATTTTTCATAAATCTTTTGAAGGTCTTCTCCTTGCACCCAACTGTGATGGTCTTTGGTGATCCCCTCTACTCCACCTTCCAAAGCAACACGGATAGGAAATCCTGCCAAAGCTCCCAAAGTGCCTTGAACAAGGTTGAGACGTGTATAGGGTCTAGGACTGGTTTCGTCCCATTGTACCATAATGGTTCTCCCCATTTGAGTTTTAATAAGGGAAGTACTGAGGTCTCCATTGCGAAAATCTAATTGATTCCATTTGTGATCTTTGGGATAGTTCTTTTGAGCGTAAAGTTTTCTCCCTAAAGCAGGAGTGGAATAGGAAACCAAGCTTTTAAAATTATCTTCTTGTCTCGCTAAGTTCATGTATTGAGCAACGGGACCTAAACCGTGGGTAGGGTATAGATTGCCGCGGCCTTTGGCGTAGTGATGTGTACGCCAGGAACCTGTACCGCGTTCCTCCTGTTTCATCTGACCTCTCAATTCGTGTATGTATGCCGCCTCGGCATGAAGTAGTTCTCCAATTACTCCTTGGCGACACATATTGAGATACATCAACTCGGTTCTGCCGTAATTGACATTTTCCATCATCATACAGTGCTTCTGGGTTCTTTCGGAGGTATCGACAATTTCCCACAAGTCTTTAATGGTTACCGCCAAGGGAACTTCTACAAAGGCATGCGCACCTTGTTTCATACTTTCGATGGCCATGGGAGCGTGATTGTTCCAATTGGTGGCGATGAAAACCACATCGGGTTTTACCTCCTGCAACATGGTTTTCCAACGGTTTTCGTCTCCCCAATAGGTTGCAATATTCGAATGTCGGGAATCATCAGCCATTTCTTTTACCATTCCCAATTTTTGCTTTACATTATCTTCGTACAGATCGCTGATGGCCACCACCTCTGTTCCGGGCAAGCCCGCAAAAAACTTAAGGTGACCTCCACCACGACTGCCCACTCCAATAAAAGCAGCTTTTACATTACTGAGTTTTGGGGCGGCAAAACCTCCCATATAAGCACCTCCAGAAGGGGCTTGTGATTTCACCTCCGACTCACAGTTTGTAAGTAAGGTCGTTGCAGCAAGAGCTGCAGTTGACAGGGAGGTTTTCTTTAAAAAATTTCTTCTGTTGATTGACATATAAAGTTTTATTTTGATGTCAAAATACAAAAAACTTAAAGGTTTTTTTCAACTTCCTCGTCCAATTTATAATCTCCTTTTACAAATAGGGATTGATATTGATCAGGAATTTCCTTAGCAGACAGCATTGAGGGAGTCCCAAAAAGATAAACCTTTTCCAAAGCAGGGAAAGAATACATCTGCTCTAAATGGCTGTCCTGAAATTTGGAATTGACCAAATTGATCTGCTTTAAATGTTCAAGAGTATTGAGTTGATTTATCCCACTACCTTTAATGGCAGTGTGGTTCAATTTTAGTACGGTCAAGTGTTTTAATTGTTTCAATACATCAAAAACAGCATCGCTTACTTGGGTTTGCCCCAAGTCTATATCTACAATATGATCCAATGCCTTTATAAGGACAACCGATTTTTTATCATCAAAATCAGGGGTATTGATCGCCGAAATTTTGAGTAATGGAGAAGTCTTGTAAATGGGAGCCACTTGCAAACCCATGGCCACAAGAGAATCAATAAATGACTTTTTTATGGGTTCCAATACTATGTCAGGATAAATCCCTGTCTCGTCTGTAGGAAAAAAGGAAGTAAAAAGAGCAGTGGGAAATCCCAAATCTGCAATGATACTGTTTTCCGATGCTCCCACACCAATCCACTCTTCAATCAGTTTTATTTCGGCTTTGGACAATTGGGTTTTTGCTTTGGGAGGCATGTGTTTTTTTTCATCTCGGGGCAAATGAATTCTTTTTAGCATTTCGCTTTGCTGGGGGTTTAGAATAGAAATGATAGAACCTTCCTCTCCCCCACTCATAATGCCTTTGAAGTTGTGAAGTAAAAGCTCTCCTTTGGTCTTTTTGGGATTGTGACAGCTCACGCATTTTTGATCTAAGATGAGTTGTATTACTCCTGAATAGAGGGATAATTGCTGGTAATTATCTGGAGATAAGACGAGTTTTTTAGAGGATATATCCCTACCTAACACCTGTTTGATTTGAGGTGGCAGGGGTTCTATTAAATGATCTTTACCATGAGTTAGGTTTCCTCCCAAATGTCCCGTAACGAACAAAATCATTACCAAGCCGTATCCTAAAAATCGATAGGAGAAGCGGTTAAAAAAAGGGTAGCCCTTCAGTTTTAAATACATTAAAAAGGAAAATACAAAAGTAAGTACCCCCATAATCAAATGCCACTGAATGTCCTCCCATGGATAGCCCTCCCTTGCATACTGAAGGGTTCCAGTGAGCACAGCAACAAGGGTGGAGAAGGCTCCCCAAAAGAAGGCAAAACGAATGATTTTTCGGTGGCTGTTTTCTTTACGGTCAAAGACCAACATCATCAACCCCAAAAGCAGAAAGCCAATGGGTAGATGTACAATGAGGGGGTGAAAACGCCCGATTAGGTCAAAGATAAAATCCATCGCGGTTGTTGATCAGTTAATATTAAAAGTCATTTAAGCTAGAATTTCATTGATCACATTTCCTTCTACATCGGTGAGGCGAAAAGGTCTTCCTTGAAAATCATAAGTAAATTGTTCGTGGTCAAAACCTAACAAGTGGAGTATGGTAGCCTGAATGTCGTGAACAGATACACGACCTTCAATCCCCGAATAACCTATTTCATCGGTTTTACCGTGCACGGCTCCTTTTTTGATCCCTCCACCGGCCATCCACATGGTAAAGGCATCGCCTTGGTGGTCTCTGCCGGGTGAATTTTGAATCCCCAATCGGTTTTCCCACATCGGGGTTCTTCCAAACTCTCCTCCCCAAACGATCAGGGTTTCATCGAGAAGACCTCTTTGTTTTAGATCGAGAATAAGCGCGGCTATGGGTCGATCGGTTTCCTTGCATTTTCTCAAGAAACCTGAATCTAGGGCCTCTCCTGGACTTGCACCGTGAGAATCCCAACCCCAATCGTACAGTTGAACAAATCTAACGCCTTGCTCTACCATTTTACGAGCCAAAAGACAATTGTTGGCAAAAGCTTCTTTACCGGGTTGAACGCCGTACATTTCCTTTATATCATCGGGTTCTTTGTCAATGTCCATCACTTTGGGAACAGACACCTGCATACGGTAGGCCATTTCGTATTGATTGATTCGGGTCAACACCTCAGGATCGCCAAACTTTTGATATTCTTTGAGATTAATATCGTTAATGGATTCCAAGACTTTCTTTTTCAAATTTCTAGAAACCCCTTTAGGGTCTTTGAGATATAGCACAGGATCTCCTTTGGATCGACATTGTACTCCTTGATATACTGAGGGGAGAAATCCACTGCCCCACACACTTTTTCCGGCATCGGGTGTCCCTCCCGAAGTGAGCACCACAAAGCCTGGTAAATTGTTGTTTTCAGAACCCAAACCATAGGTCACCCAAGAACCAATACTGGGACGTCCATTTCGAGGACTACCAGTATGCATTAACATCTGAGCAGGGCCATGGTTGAATTGATCAGTGTGAACAGCCTTTAGAAAAGCCACCTCATCGATTATCTTTTTGAAATGGGGCAAGTGGTTGGAAACCCAATTTCCGGTTTCGCCTTGCTGTTTGAAAGTCGCTTGTGGCCCAAGCATATTGGGAACTCCTTGAATAAAAGCAAACTTTTTACTGTCCAACAAAGAAGGAGGACAGGGTTTGTTGTGAAGTTTGGCCAACTCGGGCTTGTAATCGAATAACTCCAGTTGGGATGGTGCCCCCACCATGTGAAGGTAAATGACACTTTTCACTTTGGGTAAATAAGGAGCTGGCATAGCAGCCATAGGGTTCAATGATCTGTCTGCGGTATAAGCTGGAATTTTTGGACTGCCATTTGAACAAGAATTTAGAAAACTGCCCAAAGCCAATCCACCTAGACCTAAAGTACAATCCTTAAGAAAATGCCTTCTGCTGTTGAACTGAGCCTCTAGGGCTCTTTGCTCTGCTAATAGTTTATTGATCTTATCCATGGGTGAGAAATTCGTCTAAATTCATAATGGCATTGGCAATGATGGCCAAGGAGGCTGTTTTAATATCAGTCAGCTGATCCATTCCAAAGAAATCATCCAATTGATCTGGATCCTTTTCAAAAGCCGAATGCGCCTCCTCATAGAGACTAAGCAGGGATTGGAGTTTGTCTTCATCGGCTTTTCTATAGGTCGCTTTTTGGTACATTTCGATGATGGCGGTTTTACTTTCTTGGTCTTGGTGTGCTTTGGCCAAATTCATGGCCGCCTCCAAATAAACGGGATCGTTCATCGTTACCAATGCCTGCAAGGGAGTATTGGTTGGAGAGCGCTTAACCAAACAAATTTCCCTACTTCCAGCATCGAAAGTAATCATAGAGGGATAAGGGCTGGTTCGTTTTAAATAAGTATAAATTCCTCTTCTGTATCGATCCTCTCCCTCACTGGTTTTCCAAAGGTTACCCAAATATTTGTGTTCCCAAATGCCATCGGGCTGAGGAGGCATAACGCCTGGCCCGTACATTTTATCGCTCAACAATCCAGAAACGTATAGGGCTTGATCTCTGATTTCCTCCGCAGTCAGTCTTAAGCGAGGGCCTCTAGCGTAAAAGGTGTTATTGGCATCAACGGCCAATTTCTCCTGACTAACCATTGAACTTTGACGGTAGGTAGCAGACATCACCATTTTTTTGATTAAAGTTTTCAAACTCCAGTTCATGGAATGCATCATCTCATAAGAAAGCCAGTCTAAAAGTCCAGGATGTGATGGTGGATCTGCCATAGTGCCCATATCTTCAAGGGTAGAGACCAATCCTTTACCAAAAATTTGATGCCAAACACGATTGACCAAGGTTCGGGAGGTCAATGGATTTTTCTCATCTACCAGCCACTGGGCAAAACCCAAGCGATTGTTTTCCCATCGCTCTTTCCATGGATTGAGCATTTGGGGACCTCCTGGCTGTACTTCCTCCATTTTGACCATCCAGTTGCCACGATCAAAAACATGGGTTTTTCTTTTCATATGGTCGGGATTTTCGAAAATGACGGGTGTTAAATCTCCCCTTAGATTTAACACCTTATCTAAGTTATTGCTTACATATTCATAACCTAGTTTCCCTTTACCTGGAAGTTCGGGCATAAAGGCGATCCAATGCACCTTTACGTGTTCTCTTTTGACCGTGTCGTCTTGGGTCTCAAGTTGAACATACAAATCAAATGCTTCTGTTTCTTTTGAGATATCAATGGAGGTAATGATCTGCCCTTGTGGATCTCCATAAAAGTTTTTTCCTTTTTTAGAAATTTTAAATTTCCCAATGATTTCTCCATTGATCCCATTTTTACGAAAAACCAAACTAGAACGATTGGAATGGCCAACGTACTTAAGATATAGTTTTTGATGACCCAGTGGGTTTACATTTTTGATAAAAACGGCACCTCCTTTTCTCAACCCAAAATTTGGACCCGAAACAAAGGCATGGTCAATGACTTTAAAATGATGAGCAGCGTAGTTGGGCTCTTTAAAAAATATAAAGTCCTTAAAAAGTTTTTGTTTTTTGACATCACCATGAGTGGATACCCATTCCAAAACGCTGTTAATTTTTTTACTTTCTTCTGGCTTGTAATCAATCAAGTTGGGAGATTCATCGGGAATGTCTTCATCGCTAGTATTGTTGAAAAATGCCATGACATTGTAATACTCTTTATGTTTAAAGGGATCGTAGGGATGACCGTGGCATTGCACGCAACTCATGGTGGTGCTTTGCCATACATCGAAAGTGGTGTTGACACGGTCAATGACGGCAGCAACTCTATACTCCTCGTCATCGGTTCCTCCTTCATCATTGTTCATCGTATTGCGATGAAAAGCAGTAGCAATCAATTGGTCAACTGAAGGATCGGGCAACAGGTCTCCTGCCAACTGTTCGATGGTGAATTGGTCATAAGGCAAATCTCGATTCAACGCCTTGATGACCCAGTCCCGATAATGCCAAATGGTTCTTCCCGGGTCTTTTTCAAAACCCATGGTATCAGCATAGCGAGCCAAATCCAACCACCAACTGGCCCATTTTTCTCCGAAAGCACTGTCCATAAACAGGCTATCAACATAGTTTTCGTAGTTTATCTCTCCACTGACAAAACTTTGAAAAAGGTTTGGATCAGGCGGTAAACCTGTGATGTCAAATGCCAATCTTCTGGCAATGATGTTTTTCGGTGAGGGGGTATTGGGTAAAAGATTCTTTTCCTGCATTCTGGCTGCAATGAAACGATCGATGGGGTTGTTGATAAAATCATTTTCTTTAAAAACTGTGGCTCCTTCTGGTAATGCAGTTTTTTCAACAGGAAGGTAAGCCCAATGAGTGCCCCATTTGGCACCTTGATCTATCCAATCGGTAAGGATTTTGATTTCCTCATCAGACAATGCTGGTTTTTGATATGGCATTCGCAACTCAGGATCGGAATGATGCAATCGTTGGATCAACTCACTCTTACTAGCACTTCCGCGAATGATCGCTGGTTTTCCAGACTCGGTTACCCCCAATGCTTCAGATTCAAATAAAACACTAAAACCGGCATTTTTCTTCACGCCCCCATGACAGGAAATACAGTGTTTGTTGAGAATGGGTTTGACTTGGGTGGCAAAGTCAACTTGGTGATTTGGTTTTAATACAAAAAAAAGTGAGATGCCAAAAGTAAAAATCATCCCCAGTATCATCAATATCCTTATCTCTTTCTGCATTTTAAGAATTGTCAATTTTGATTTTAAATATAATTAAAAATTACACTTACTCACAACTGCCTTCTGTCCAAGACTTAATGCCAGATGCTTCGGCCACACAATCGTTTCCATAGGTGATTCCGTTACAGCCACATACGGGCATATATTCCTTGGTACAAGGGATTTCCTTGATAGGTCCCTCACATTGATCTGATGAATTGTTCTTTTGACAGCCCAAAACAAAAGAAAGCAAGATCAGGCAAAAACAGATAAACAATTCGCTTCTTAAAATCATTAAAGCTCTTTTAGGCTCAGGTTCTTCCAACGAATTTTTTTGTTGGCTTTAAGTTTATTTTTACCAATACCGTGAAGTTGTAAGGCGATGTAACCGTTGTCGGTCAGATCGTCATAGACATCACCCACCATTACGCCGTTGACCCAAGACTGAATGTGGTGGTCTTTGACCCTCACCCTAAAATGATTCCATTCCAAAGGCTTTAGAGCCGATTTGACCTCTTGGTTGATGCCCGGAGTATGGAGGAAGCCTCTCCCCGCTTCTTCATATATGGCTCCACTCCAAGCTCTGGAAGTAGGGTCGATTTCGATTTGATAGCCCCAAAATCTTCCGGCAGATCTTTTTTTACGAATGATCATCTTGTCCCCATTTTCATCAAAGCGTCCCCCCCAACGAATGGTTTGGGTATCCTTTTGGTAGATATTGCTTCGGATCTGAACCCCCGAATTCAAAACGGTATCCAATTTGACATCAAATTCCAATTCAAAATTTTGATATTTTTTTTCGGTATGTAAAAAGGTATTGGGTATGCCATTGATGGCCTCTGCAACGATACATTGATCCTCAACGAAAAATTTCCCTCCACCGTAATTCACCCAACCATCGAGGTTGGAACCATTAAATATTTCAGAGTCTTGGTTTTGAGCGGATACAATTGTGATTATAAAAATTAAGAGATAAATTAATTTGTTCATTGTTTGATTGAATTTTATGATTGTTGTTGTTGAATTTGTTCAATGTATTCATCGCGAATCATTTTGGCCGTCCTGTGATTTCCTGTATGATCCCAGCCAGGAGGAAGAAAAATATAAGCCAATTTGTTGATAAGACCAGGAGCCTTGACAACATCTTTAAAGAGGGCGATAAATTCTCCAAAATAGACATCGATAAAGTTGCCCGAATTAATTTCTCGGGTGATGCCATATTCTATGTCTATATCTTTTTGTTCCTCTTGATAGGTTTTAAATACTTTATCCCAAATATTGAGAAAGTTACAATAATTGGTGTCGATATACAATGGGTTTCGGGCGTGGTGGACCCTGTGATGAGAGGGGGTCAAAATGATTTTGTTGAGAAAACCCAACCTTCCATTTTTCATCAGATTTTCTCCCACATGAATGAATGTACCATAGGTGCCATCCACAAACATGATGACAAACAAAAGGGCAGGATGTACGCCCAACAGTATACAAACTGACGTTCGAATCACATCAGCATAGGGAGCTTCCAAAAAGAAATGGGCATGGGCTACACTCAAATTCATTTGCTCGGGGGTATGGTGGGTGGCGTGTAAACACCAAAACAGTCGCACCTTATGACCCAAATAGTGGTAAATAAAATGGGCAAATTCCCACACGATATAACCATATATAAACCAATACCAAGTCATGGTGGTTTGGTAGGGGGCATGTTTTTGAAATAGTCCAATACAAATGGTGGTCATGGCAATGGCGATAAATCGCCCTAAAAAACGATTGAATATATAGATCAAAAAGATGGTCTGATAAACTTTGGTTTGGGGGTTTTTGTGAACCATTCCCATTATAAATTCCAATACCAAAAGAAGGGGTAAAATGGGCTGAATGATGGCTACAATACCGTCATAGGTTAAAAAGGAAGCGAAGTCACCGCTATTGAGTATTTGAAAAAAATTTCTAATGCCAAAAAAACTGACAATTTCATTCAAAAAAGATTCGAATATTTCCAAGGGATTGAATTAACTAATACAATATAAAAATTTAGATTAAAACATATTTCATATCTTAAGATCGATTTTAAAATATAATCATGAAAAGTAAATTATTTTTATTTTTCCTGTTTACTACAGCTCTCGTCCAAGCCCAAAGTTGGAAGGCGGTAGAAGGAAGAATCATGAGCCAATGGGCCAAAGAGGTAAATCCTGAAAATATTTGGCAAGAATATCCTCGTCCTCAATTTGAAAGGGCTCAATGGAAAAATCTTAACGGACTTTGGGACTATGCCATTTTAAAAACCAATCAAATCCAACCCAAGCGATTTCAGGGAAAAATTTTGGTCCCCTTTAGTTTTGAATCGCCTTTGTCGGGCGTGGGAAAAAATATCAGTCCCGAGGATAAAATGTGGTATAAAAAGAGTTTTACGCTTTCCAAAAACTGGAAGGAAAAAGATGTGATTCTCCATTTTGAAGCTGTAGATTATCAATGTGCTGTTTGGGTAAATGATATTTTAGTAGGTACTCACAAGGGAGGTTTTGATCGCTTTTCATTTAACATTACCCCCTATCTAAAATCCAAAGGACAACAAAAAATCGTCTTAGCCGTTGAGGATGCTACCAACTTCAGTTCTCAACCACGAGGCAAACAACAAATCAATGCCAGTGGAATCTTCTATACCCCAGTAAGCGGAATATGGCAAACGGTTTGGTTGGAGGCGGTTTCGCCCGAAGCCTATCTAAAGCAAGTAAAGACGACCACCGATATTGACAAGAGTACCGTGAGTTTTATCCCGATGAGTAACGAGAGTTTAATCGAGGGATATCAAGTAGCTGTAACTGTTTTTTTTGATGGAAAAAAAGTAGCCTCGGGAAAAACGAAACCCGACACTCGTTTAGAATTAAAAATAGAAAATGCCCAATTGTGGTCCCCTGATCACCCGCATTTGTACGATGTAAAAATGAATTTGATCAATCCCTCCGGAACAGTGATCGATCGTGTGGAAAGTTATTTCGGCATACGAAAAATCAGCCTGGGAGATCACAAGGGCGTCAAATACCTCTTCTTGAACAATGCTCCGCTTTTCCATTACGGCCCTTTAGATCAGGGTTGGTGGCCCGATGGATTGTTGACTCCTCCCTCAGATAAAGCCATGCGATACGATATTGAAATGACCAAAGCCATGGGCTTTAATATGATACGAAAACACGTAAAGATCGAGCCCGATCGCTGGTTCTATCATTGCGATCAGTTGGGAATAATGGTTTGGCAAGACATGCCCTCCTACAACAGATTGGCATTGAAAAGTCCTAAGGAAATGGAAAAGACCAAAAGAAAGGATCGCATCTACAATAAATTGGAAAGAATAAGCAGGGAAGATCCAGATCTCAAAAGAAGATCCGAGGATGCCGGCCAATTCGAACTGGAACTCCGTCGTATGGTTGACCTTCATTTCAATGCTCCTAGTATTGTCATGTGGGTTCCTTTTAACGAAGGTTGGGGACAATACGATACGTGTAGAATTACCGATTTTGTCAAACAATTAGACCCTGATCGATTGGTGAACCCCACCAGTGGCTGGACCCTAAGGCCTTGTGGTGATATTTATGACATTCATACCTATCAAGTTAACTTGACCGTCCCCCCATCGGCACTCGACCGCGCCACAGTGATTGGAGAGTTTGGTGGTATCGGTTATCCCATCTCAGAAAACCTTTGGAATCCAAAAATGCGGAATTGGGGTTATCAGACCTATTACAATGCGGAAGACTTGTTGAAAAATTATATTTTTAAGTTTGATCAAATTGTAAAGATGAAAGAAAATAATGGGCTATCTGCCGCTGTTTATACTCAAACTACTGACGTTGAAGGGGAGATCAACGGTTTAATGACCTATGATCGGGAGGTCACCAAAATACCAGCACAAACACTGAAGGAATTGCATAGCAAACTGTATCAAGAATAATCCAACATGATGATCCTAAAAAAAGTAACATTGTTAATAGTTTTGCTAAGCATTGTATCTTGCGAGCAAGCAAAAAAAGATGAATTTGTGCTAAAAACCAGTGATTTCCAGACCGAAATAGGAGGAAAAAAAACCGACTTGTACCTCCTTAAAAACGAGCAAATTGAAGTTTATATCACCAATTACGGTGGTCGGATCGTCAGCCTTCTTAGCCCCGATAAAAAGGGCGTTATGGGAGATGTGGTATTGGGTTTTAAAAGTATAGCGGATTATCTTAAGGCCAAAACCCCCTTTCACGGGTGTATCATTGGAAGGTATGGGAATCGCATTGCCAAAGGAAGTTTTGAATTGGACGGCACGACCCATCAACTGCCCATAAACAACAATGAAAATCACCTCCACGGTGGGCCAGATGGATTCCACAATCAAGTGTGGGATGTTGTTGCTGTCGATGAAAACTCCATTGCAATGACCTATTTATCCAAAGATGGAGAAATGGGTTATCCCGGCAATCTGAGTGTTGATGTGACCTATGCCATCAATGAGAAAAATGAATTGAGCATTGCCTATAAAGCCACTACGGACAAAGCCACTCCCATCAACTTGACCAATCACGCTTTTTTTAATCTGGCGGGACAAGCCAAGGGCAGTATCAACGATCATTTGTTAATGATCAACGCCGATCACTTTACCCCCGTAGATGAAGGGCTGATTCCCTTGGGAGAAACTCGATCAGTTGAAGGCGGTCCTTTTGACTTTAGAAGAGCCAAGACCATTGGCCGGGATTTGAATCAACAAGCCTCCAATACCCAACTCCGTCGAGGAGGTGGCTATGACCATAATTTTGTCCTTAACAAGGACTCCCAAGGCCGTATGAGTTTGGCGGCAAGGGTGGTCGATCCCAAAAGCGGAAGACAAATGGATGTTTTTACCGAGGAACCCGGAATACAATTTTATGGCGGCAATTTTATGGACGGAAGTGATGTTGGGAAGTATGGTACAAAATTTGAATACCGTGCCTCTTTTGCCCTAGAAACCCAGCATTATCCCGATTCCCCCAACCAAGCTAATTTTCCCAATACCATTCTACGACCAAGGGAAACCTATCAGACCCAAAGTATATATCGGTTTTCTGTTGCTGAATAACGGTCTAGGCTAAACGCAGAAGGGACGAATAGCCCCTATTGCCGTTTTAGCCATTCTTTTATGCTGTTTTCTTGTTTTATTTCTGTCTGAAATATTGAATACTCATACTAACTCCAATTGCCATAAATGCAGTAAAGCAATTGAACAAAATGTCATTTACATCAAAAACTCTGTTAGGTATAAATATTTGAATTATTTCATCAATTAATCCTATTAAAATTGTTATTGCAAATGCCCAAAATCCTATATGTGTTATCTGCTTGCCTTGCTTTTTTCTTTCTAAAAGTGCTTCGTGAATGGTTAGACATAAGGCACTATATTCTATTAAATGACTCCTTTCAGGAAGTCCTAATCTTAGAAAAAGTAAAAGGTAAACGGAAATTATTCCTATTACCAAAAGAAGTTCTATAATATTTGGTTTGGAAATAAGCCCATATAAAATAATGTAAGCCCCAATAAATATTATTCCCAAAAGAAAAATTCCTGCTTGTAAGTCTTGGTTTTTAAATAGTTCTAATAATGGTCTGCCAATTATTAAGCTGAGAAATATTCCAATCAGTATTAATATGGAAAAAATCCAAATAATTCGTTCTCTCGGAGAAGTGAAAAATGAATGACTTTTCGTATCTACATTTTTTGGATTTTATTTTTGTCCAATGGCACACTAGGGTCTGAGCTATGAGTAGTTGCTTACAGTAGTAAAGTCAGCAAAAAAGCACTGCAAATTGGAAATTCGTTAGAATCCCCTGAAGAACCTTTAAACACTTCTAAGCAATTACTCATAACCATTGTTAGCTACCGTATTTTATTTTTAATTCTAACTTTTCAATTCTTGATTTAATAGCTCCTCTATTTCTTCCAAATAATGAACATAATTGAGCGATTGATTTCTTTTCACAAAAATGAAGCTCTAACATTTCATCTTCTTCAAGTGTCCATTTTTTGTAAGCATTCGTATGTTTTTTCCTAATCTCTTCAATGGAATACGCTTTGTCTTTCTTGTTATTATTTTTAATGAAGTCAAAATTTTGATTAGTTCTACTCAGAGGCATTTGGTAACAGTATCCTGTATTCTCTGCTCTCACATAAACTTTATCAAACTGAGAAAAATCTGTTCCGCTTATTGAGAAGAAATAAGGAGTTTCTTGAATTACTTCGTCTCCCTTTCTTTGGTATACAGCAATGAAAATAGGTGTATTTGTGAGAGTTTCCATATTCAAATGCCTTTAAACATCTTCACATTTAAAGTTGAAGACTATGTCTTTCTGTTTATTTTCATAGAAACCTCTACATTTTATATCTATTTCGATATTACCAAAATTTCGAACTAAAAAATCTCCCCGTTTAATCGCAAAATATTCCTCCGTTATTAAATATTGCTGAAAACTGCTTTCGTCTTGAAAAAGTTCCTCAAGTACTAATTTTTCTTTTTTAGCTTATTTTTTAAACAATTCTTGAGCTTTTATTCCTGCTCTGTACCAATCTTTTGAATAGTTTCTGTAATTAGATTCACTTCCTACACGAATAGGGTTCCATTTTTTTTCACCTTGATATATAATTGTTTCTTCAGTAATGTTGTCCACGT
>JAACDY010000111.1 GCA_009936675.1 Bacteroidota bacterium | reverse complement strand
GGGAACTTTTTTGGGGTAATCAGAGAACAGCATAACGGTATATTGTGCACAATGCTCGGCAGTGGCATTACCCAAGGGAGCCGTCTGCTCAGCACAATGAAGGAATCCATCCAATCCCTTGACCCCTTTTCCCGCTGTGGTCAGGGTGGGGGATTGAGAGATGGTATTGACCCTCACTTTTTTATCCTTGCCAAAGAAGTAACCAAAACTCCTCGCAATGGACTCTAAATAAGCCTTATTGTCGGCCATATCATTGTAATTGGGAAAAGTTCTTTGTGCAGCAATATAAGAAAGGGCTAGAATACTGCCCCATGGATTCATAGCATCTTTTTGATAGAGGATCTGCATCAATTTGTGAAAAGAAACCGAAGATACATCCCAACCTTTGGTCATCCAGTCGTGATTTAGATCGGTATAGTGTCTTCCTTTTCTCACATTTACGGACATCCCAATGGAATGCAAAACGAAATCCAATTTCCCTCCCAAATGAGATATAGATTGATCAACGAGGTTTTCCAAGTCTTCCATTTTTGTTGCATCTGCAGGGATGACCACACTTCCTGTTTTCTCCGCCAAATCATTGATGGCTCCCATCCTCATGGCAACTGGGGCATTGGTCAACACAAATTCGCCACCAGCCGCTTTAACAGCCTCAGCAGTTTTCCATGCAATCGATTGATCATCAAGTGCACCAAATATGATTCCTTTTTTACCTTCTAAAATTTTATGAGACATGAATTATGCTGTTAAATTGGTTTTAAAGATACAGTTAATTGAGTAATTGTTTGGCATGATCTAGGGCAGTTCGTGTCAATTCTTCCCCGGATAGCATTTGGGCCAATTCTTTTATTCTATCCTCTTGATTTAACTCTTTGAGTTTGGTCACAGTGGTGTTACCCCTTACCTCTTTGTAAACCAAAAAATGTTGTTTTCCTTTGGCGGCGACTTGTGGGAGGTGGGTAATGGTAAATACCTGCATATTTTCTGACATATGCGCCATGATGTTGGCAATCTCATTTGAGACTGCTCCAGAGACTCCCGTGTCAATTTCATCAAAAACAATACTGGGCAATTGTTTGAATCGGGATAGGATGGCTTTGATGGAAAGCATAATTCTCGACATCTCACCACCTGAAGCCACTTTTTTGATCGGTTTAAAATCAGATCCCAAATTGGCAGAAAACAAGAAATCAATTTGTTCTTTTCCATTACCTAAAAATTGATCAACCGATGTCAGATCAATCCTAAACCTGGCATTTTGCATGCCCATTCTTGAGATGATTTGCTGCATTTGGACACAGAGCTTGGGAGTAGCCTTCTTTCGGTTTTCGTGCAATTGTTTGGATAAACCTTCCAACAATTGTTCCAATCCAGTCAGCCGTTCTTTAAGGGCATTGATCTTTTGTCCAAGGTCTTGCGTTTCCTCAAGCTTTTTTTCAAGTTGATCTCTTACTTGAATCAAATCCTCGACATTATCCACCTGATGTTTTTGAAAAAGATTCTGGATTTTATCCCACCGACCAGAAAGTCTCTCCAATAGTACTGGATTACTTTCAAGAGTATCCTGCTTATTGATTAAATCCTCCAAAATGTCTTTCAGTTCTATGGATAGGCTATTGATTCGCTCTTTAAAAACATTCAGATTTTTGGATTTAGAGGCAGCGTCGTTGAGTAAGGCATTCAGACCAGAGAATTGGGTAAGCAGTCCTATTTGTTCCTCCTCAATCAAGTGAATGCCTTGAGAGAGATACTGCTGAAGAGCCTCAACATTGGATAACTGATCAATCTCCTCTTCCAAAGGGGTCAGCATATCGGGTGTCAATTCTTCACTGGCCAATTCGTCATATAAAAATTGATTGTAGTCTTGAATTTTGGCAGCCTCCTCATTGAGTGACTTTAGATGCTCATACTCCCTTTGAGTGGTTTGATATTCACTGAGTTTATTTTTATACGCTTTAAGCGTCTCTTGGTTTCCTGCTATGGCATCTAGAACCAAAAACTGGTACTCATTTTTGAACAGTGACTGATTTTCTAGTTGAGAATGGACATCGATCAAAACTTCGCTTAATCGAACGAGGGGGTCTAGATTTACGGGAGTATCGTTGATAAAAGCTCTTGATTTCCCCGTGGGAATGATTTCTCTTCTCAACAAGGTTTCAGCTTCATAATCGAGTCCAGAGGCCTCGAAAAAATCTTGAAGGTTGTACTTGTCAATCAAAAAACTGGCCTCAATGACACACTTTTTTTGATTGTCTTTAAGCACGCTCATGTCTGCTCTTTTGCCCAAAACCAAACCAAGCCCTCCCATGAGAATGGATTTCCCAGCACCTGTCTCTCCAGTAATGCAGGTCATACCCGAATCAAAGGATATATCCAAATGCTCTATAAGAGCGTAATTCGAAATCTTTAGACTGGTAATCAATCGTAATTATTAAAGCAGTTATACATCAAAGATACTTGAGAAAAAAAATAATTTCAAAAAATGAAACTATTTAATTTGTTTCCACTGAGGTTGATAAAAAGGGGCTATTTTTTTTAACATCTTGGAAGCCCTGTCAAAATCCACTTCAGGGCCGTCCGAAAAAAGATTGACAATTTCATCTGCCTTGGCATCAAAAAACATTTGTAATAGCATTGCATTGGGTCGACGATCGTATAGGTTTTCAAGGGGTAGCAGCGCACTTATAATATTTTTTTTGGCCTCCGATGGTTTTTCGGGCATCAAATCCAAGCCTTTACGGTGATAGGTATAGAGTGCTTCTCTATACTCCCTAAAGGTATTGGAACGCATGGTATCACTCAGCCAGAAACGATTACGGTTACTGTCATTCTGTATCCATCCAAGGGCTCCACTTTGTTGCGATAAATTGACAATTCGTTGGGCTTGCTCAAAATAAGGGTCTCCTCCTTTGAATCTTAGACTGTCAGCATTGATTCCCATAATAATATAAGCATAAAAACTGATCAAAGAAACCAAATTGGATTCAAAGGATGCAGGGCTAAAAAATAAGGGTTGAAATTCTTGATAGGTAAAACTGATATCCTTGTCTAAAAAATTCAAAAGAGGACTGTCGTAATTAGAATCAAAAATAGTTCTTTGGGATTGTATTTGAAGTGTCCCTTCGAATTTGGAGGCATTGTAACTCGATAAATTGAGTACAAAACTACAAGTGATTTTTTCTTGTGGGAAAAAATCTTGATTCGACCAAGATTGTGAATTGATGAATTCATTGAGGGATCGCTCCAAAGTTTCAAAAATTTGCTGATTGGTCTGATTGACCAAATCAGCATTCACAACAAATTGAGCATTGAGTTCTTGCCCATAGGTTTTGATCAATGAAAGAATCAACAAGAAGGAAAAAATGATTTTATGCATTTTGAGTCAGTATTTGGGAAAAGATATCTTTAGCAACCAAAATTTTAGACTTTAATTCAAAGGGAATAATGGTTTCGTTTTGGTCAATGTAGGTCACCTTATTGGAATCCACAGAAAAGCCAGCTCCATGTTCATTGAGGGAATTTAGTACAATAGCATCCAAGTTTTTGGACTTGATCTTTTTGATGGCATTGCTAATTTCATCCTCTGTCTCTAGGGCAAAACCCAAAAGAAATTGTTTTTGTTTTCGCTTGCCCATTTCTGCCAAAATATCCAAGGTTTTTTCTAACTCAATAGATTGGAATCCACTTTCTTTTTTGATTTTTTGATCCCCCACATTTAGGGGTTTAAAATCTGCTACTGCGGCGGCGGCAATGGCAATATCTGTCTCAGCAAAATACTCCAATGCAATTGCATACATTTCTTGGGCGGTCAATACGTTGTGACGGTCGATATCGGGAGAAGCTACAAGCACTGTAGGCCCTGAAATGAGGGTCACATGAGCTCCCAATTGCCGGGCTTCCTCTGCAAGTGCAAACCCCATTTTACCGCTAGAGTGGTTGCCGATAAACCGAACTGGATCGATAGGTTCGTATGTTGGACCAGCTGTAATCAATACTTTTTTTCCGTATAGCGGTAGCCCTGATTCTAGATCTTCACTGATATGTCGAATAATTTCTTCTGGCTCCAACATTCTTCCCTTACCGTGTAAACCACTGGCCAAAAATCCCTCCCCTACGGATAATACTTTATTCCCAATACGATTTAATTCCTTTAAATTTTGTTGGTTTGCGGGGTGGGCATACATATCTAAATCCATGGCTGGAGCTATATAAACTGGACAGGTACAAGATAAATAAGTAGCAATAAGCAGGTTGTTACACTTGGCATGAACCATAGCAGAAAGGGTGTTGGATGTTGCAGGAGCAATCAACAACAAATCGGCCCATTTTCCTAATGCCACATGATCGTTCCACACGGGGTTGTCATACAATTCTTCAGTAAAAGTGGAATATACAGGGTGATTAGAGAGGGTAGAGAGTGTTAGTGGAGTTACAAAATCTTTTGCTGAAGGTGTCATGACAATCTTCACCTCAGCACCAAGGGATTTTAGCAGTCTAACAATAAGAGGGGATTTATAAGCGGCTATACCACCGGAGATGCCCAGGAGGATTTTTTTTCCGCTTAGAACGCTCATGACTTATGAGTTGTTGTCCTCTGTGCTTCTGTGGTAAATTTTATCATTCAACCACTCTTCAATCGCAATAGCATGCGGCTTAGGCAAACGCTCATAGAACTTGGATACTTCTATTTGCTCTTTGTTCTCAAAAATTTCCTCCAAACTATCATTGTGGGTAGCAAACTCATCTAGTTTTTCGTGTAATTCTTTTCTGATGTCCAAATTGATCTGATTGGAACGCTTGGAAATGATCGACAAAGCCTCGTAAATGTTTTCTGTAGGAGACTCCAAAGCCTCTCGGTTGTAGGTTGAAGTTGAGGCAGGGGCATTAGAATTTCTGTATTTTGTCATGACTTATTCATTGATTAGTTGGCAAAGGTATTAATTTCTTTTTCGACCTTATTCATTTTTTTGCTCAGGTCTTCCTCAAAAAGTGTTTCTGGATAATAACGAACGATGTTATTGTGTAATTGTTTAAGATCCTGTAATCTTTGATATTTTTTGGATTGGATGCTGTTGATGGCAATTTCATAAGATGCCAAAAACTTATAATACAAAGCCTCTTCTCTGAATTTAGAACCTACAAATTCGGCAATAAAATTATCCAAAGACTTGATCGCTGCTCTGAAATCATAGATCGTATAATATTGTTTGGCCACTTCAAATTCTTTCTTTTCGATCTTATTCTGTAATTCACTGATGAGTTGGTTACATTCATCTGTAAATTTGGATTTGGGGTAATTGTTCATAAAAATCTGAAGCTTTTCGATGGCCGTATGGGTCTCCTCCTGATCCAAACTGTAGGCAGGGGACATCATATAATGAGATTTTGCAGCATAATAACTGGCTTCTTCCAATTTTTGGGACTTTGGAAACGACTTGATAAAACCTTCAAACTGATAGGATGCCAAGTAATAATTTTTGGTTTGAAAATATGAATCAGCAAAAAAGTATACCAAACGCTCAGCCTGAGGCTTCCCGCGATAGACAGGCACCAACTGTTCCAAGATGCGATTAGCCCTCTGGTACTCCCCATTGTTGTAATACTCCTCTGCCGCTTTATACTTTAGATTGTTATCATCGTTGTTGAGTAGCTTTTGATATTCATTACAGGATGTAATTAAAACAAAGAAAAGTGTTACTAAAACGTAAAGGTTAAACTTGCTTAACATGGCGCGAAATTAATAAATTATTTACAGTTTTGATCAATTATTCAAAACGATAAAGCACTGAAGTTCAATTAGGATTGAGCGGTTTGAACGGGCATAAGCTTTTTTAACTCAGCTTCCAATCGAAGGGTCAACTCTTTGGAGGCACCAACCAAAGGAAGTCTTAAGTGGTTCTTACAAAGACCCAAGGCATCCATAAGAACTTTAATCCCTGTAGGATTACCCTCTAAATAGATCATTCTTATCAAATCCAGTAAATGGTATTGGATTGAATAGGCTTCATCTACATTT
>JAACDY010000110.1 GCA_009936675.1 Bacteroidota bacterium | reverse complement strand
AATATCCCCGAGGGTATGGTGTGCAAAACGTGTTTTATTCCTTCGAATTCTAAGGTGTGACCAGCATTGGGCCCGCCTTGAAAACGAGCTATGATGTCATAGGATTCCGTCAATACATCGACGATTTTACCTTTCCCTTCGTCGCCCCATTGGAGGCCTAGCAGTAAGTCTACGGACATATTTAATTATGAGTTTACTCTTTTTTTTGTTCCGTAAAAATAAAGAGAATGGTTGTGTATTTCAACATCGAATATTTCTTCGATTGTTTTTTTTATGTTTTGAATTCTGGGATCACAAAATTCTTTTACTTCACCCGAATCTGTAAAGATGATGTGGTCGTGTTGACGGTCAAAATAAGACTTTTCATATTGCGCTTGGTTTTTGCCAAACTGGTGTTTCCTGACCAATCCACATTCCAAAAGAAGCTCTATGGTGTTGTAAAGTGTTGCTCTGCTAACCCTGTAATTTTTATTTTTCATGGTGATGTACAATGATTCTATATCAAAGTGTTCCTCACTATCATAAATTTCGTACAAGATGGCAAATCGCTCCGGTGTTTTTCGGTGAGCATGCTTGTTCAAGAAGTTTACGAAAACCTCTTTTACAATTTCCTGATTGGATTTGTCTTTTTCCATTTTTACAAATATAGGTCTTAAATCATTCCCTGAGAACTTTATCTACACCTTTGACCTTTAAAATTCTGTTAATCAATCTATTGAGTATGGTTTTATTTTTCACATTCACGCTGATTAAACCTGTAAAAATACCATCCTCACTGTCAAAACTCAATTTGTTGATGTTGACACTCATGTCACCTGAAATCGATTGGGTAACCTCACTGACAATTCCCATGTTGTCAATCCCAGAAAGTTTCAAAATGGCTGTAAACTCATCTGAGGAGGAATCTACCCATTTTGCTTTAATGATTCTGTAGGCAAAATTAGATTGTAGTGATAGGGCATTTGGACAATCTTTTTTGTGAACTTTTACACCTTCATTGATACTGATAAAACCAAATACAGGGTCACCCGCAATCGGATTACAGCAGGGGGAGAGGGAGTGTTTTAAACTCTCCTTTTCTTTACCAAAAACCAAGGTGTCGAACCGTTGTGTAATCTCTTCTTTGCCCTCTTTTTTGTAGGTACTGCTTTGTTTTCTTATTCTCTTTTTGAAGAAATTGAGGAAACTACCATTGAATTCGGTAGAGAAATCTTTTAACTGTTTATTGTTGATGGTTCCCAGGCCCACGCGGTAAAACAAATCCTGACTGTTGCTGAGATTGAAATACCGCAACATATGCCCAACGGTTTTGTCGTTGAGTATAATCTTGAGTTGTTTTAATTTTCTTCTAAGGGTCTCTCGACCATCGACCGCAATTCTCTTTTTCTCTTCATTGAGTGACGACTTGATTTTTGATTTGGCCCTAGAGGTCTGAACAAAGTCCAACCAGTTAGCAGTGGGTTTGATGTTTTCAGAAGTAATCACTTCAACATTCTCCCCGCTTTTAAGAGTTCTACTGAGTGGAACAAGTTTTCCATTAACCCTTGCGCCTCTGGTTTTCATTCCCACTTCGGTGTGAATGCTAAAAGCAAAATCTAAAGCGGTAGCCCCTTTGGGTAAGGATTTGATTTCCCCTGTCGGGGTAAACACAAAAATCTCTTTGGCGTAAAGGTTGAGTTTGAAATTTTCAACAAAATCAACCGGATTTTCGTTGTTGCTTTCCAGAACCTCTTGGAGCTTGTCCAGCCAAGAGTCGATCCCTATATCTTTTTGCTCACCTTGTTTGTATTTGTGATGCGCAGCGTATCCTTTTTCTGCTATTTCATTCATCCGTTCAGATCGGATTTGCACTTCTACCCATTTGTTGTTAGGGCCCATAACGGTAACGTGCAAAGCCTCATATCCATTCGATTTGGGAGCTGTAATCCAGTCCCTTAATCGAGTGGGATTTGGGGTAAAGTGATCCGTAATGATAGAATAGATCTTCCAGGCTAAAAACTTTTCATTTCGATGCGTGCCCTTGTAAATGATACGGATGGCAAACTTGTCCAAGACATTCTCGAAAGGAATGTTTTGCATGGTCATTTTTCTGTTGATGGCAAAAATGGATTTACTTCGCCCTTTGATTTGATATTCCAATCCCTCCTCTGCTAAGGCAAACGCTACAATTTTGGAAAATGATTTTATGTACTGCCCTTGCTCTTCCTTGTCGCCCTCGATTTTATTTTTGATGAACTGATAATTCTCAGGTTCAGTGTATTTAAAACTCAGATCCTCTAGCTCTGTCTTAATGTTATACAGACCAATCCTGTGAGACAAGGGAGCGTAGATATACAGGGTTTCGGAAGCGATTTTAACCTGTTTGTATTCTGGCATCGCATCCATGGTTTGCATATTGTGTAACCGATCTGCTATTTTGATGATGATGACTCGAACATCGTCATTGAGGGTCAGCAATAGCTTTCTAAAGTTCTCTGCCTGAAGGGAAACCTGATTTTCCTTACTCAGCTTAGAAATTTTGGTCAATCCTTCTACGATTTTTGCGACACCGCTCCCAAAAAGTTTCTCTATGTCCTTAAAACTGTAGTTCGTATCCTCGACCACATCGTGTAACAGTGCAGCTGCAATAGAAGTGGCGTCAAGACCGATTTCCTGTGCGACGATTTTGGCAACACTAATCGGGTGTAAAATATAGGGTTCACCAGACTTGCGCCGTTGATTTCTGTGGGCATCGACAGCAGTGTCAAAAGCTGAACGGATCAATTTCTTATCCTCGTTCGATAAGGTTTGATAGCTGATTCGAAGCAGTTCTTTGTACTGCTTTGCAATCTCTTTGTTCTCTATTTCTTCACTGACAATCATAGGTACAATAAAGGTACTTGAAACTTTTAATCCGACAAAATCATTGATCTCCACAGTGATACATCAAAATCCCTGCCGAAACAGACAGATTGAGTGAATCGATTGGAAATTTTACGGGAATTTTGACGATCTGCTGTGCCTTTTTCAACCATTTTTGGTCGAGTCCTTTGTCTTCGGTTCCAAAAACCAATGCCAATGGCCTTTGGTATTTGACCCTTTTGAAGTGTTTTGCTTTTTGATCTAATGCTGCGGCAGAGATGTTAAATGCATTTTCTTCCAAAAAAGAAATGACCGCTTCCGAACTATCGGTGGCTATTGGAATACTAAAAACCCCTCCCATGCTGTTTCGAATGATTTGAGGGTGGTAGAGATCGGTTTTGGGATTGGCAATGATGACTGCATCCCAATCGGCAGCTGCGGCGGTTCGAAGTAAGGCTCCAATATTTCCTGGCTTTTCGGGAGCCTCTACAACCAGAATACGACTATCATTATTTACAAAAATATCATTGATGTGATGACTTTTGGTTTCCAATACAGCAATGACTTCCTCGGAGCCCGAACGCATGCTTACGCGATCAAAAAGAGCGGAGCTTAATTCAAAAATATCCTCCGATTGCGCATCAATAATTTCTTCATCATAACCCTCCCTGTAAAATAAGGTGTCGATTTTATAACCCATTTCAACCGCTCTATTCAATTCACGCTCACCGGATACGACAAAACGATTTTCTTTTTTACGAACCCTTGATTTACTCATCAAAAGATTGAGTTTCTTGATTTGGGGGTTGTGGGAACTGCTGAGGTATTTCAAATCTATTTTTTTGTAAAGTTATTGGGTAATTGACAGAACTACACCAAAATCACTTTACATTTTTGTGATAATTTATGACCAATCCTACCATTTCATTATAGCTCTTGATCCCACTTTTTTGGCCGTTGGCTTTAAGGTAGCTGTCATAGGTTTTGTCAAAAATGACTTCAAAAGGGTTTTTATATTTTTTCCAAAAGTCGTTTACCTCCTTAAAGTTTTTAAGAATACCGGGGTTCAGAAGCTTTAATTTATTTCTTGCTTTCTCTGGATCTAGCTTGTAAAAATCATTGAATAAATACCTAAATGCAAAAGTTTTACCAGCGTATTGAACGTAGGGATCATCAGACTTGATGGCAGATAGATAGGCTATAAAATTGGCTTCATTTTCAGCAGCATAACCCATTTGATGCGCAGTTTCGTGGAGTGATGTGGTAATCAAACTCTGAATGGGCATTTTGGCATTTACTTGAGATTCCAGTGTAAAAGGATTTAAGTATCCCGAATATCCCATATAGGATAGGGGAAGGCTCATCAGGGATTTTTTGACCTTGGGGCTATTCAAGACGGTTTTGTGATATGCAGGATGATACAGACCGGTTTTTTCTGAAATATTTTCCCTTGAAAAAGGAAATGTTACCGCCAATGTATCTGAGGAAGCAAGATTATTGTGCCATTGATTGGATTCTTCAATAATTTTATCCAAACGGTCTTCCAAATCTTGTTTACTATACCCGATAGAGATTTGAAATTGTTGATTTAATGGGAGTCTGTGGTAATTGAACCCCCCACTCAGGTGGAAAATCCAGGCCGCGATAATGACCACTGACCCCAAATCTACAAATAGCTTTAGTGGTCTGACCATCCCGTGAGGCATGTTTCTAACAATTACTCTGAGGAAATAGATAATAAGCAAAAAATAGAGAACATCTCCCAAGGAGAAGGGAATCAAATCCAAAAAATACCGATGCAAATTGAAAATCAGTGGATAGAAAATCAGACTGTAGTACTCCTCAATGAACTCAGGATTTTTGCGCGCAAAGCTAATCAACAACCACAGTGGGATAGCGGAGTACCAAACCAAGGTAGTTGTTCTTTTGCTCATACGCAGAAATTCACATTTCTTCAGATGGAATTGAAATTTTACTACTCAATCAGATCGACAATTTCAATTTCGAAAATCAGATCAGAACGCGGAGGGATCACTTGGTTGCCGTTTTCACCATAGGCCAATTGATAGGGCAAAAACAGGGTGGCTTTGTCTCCAACATTCAAAAGCCTTAATCCTTCCTTAAAGCCTTCAATCATGCCCGCTTCGGGACTTACATCGGCATTGATGGGTTGGTAAGCTCCTGCAGCCACACGATTGGAATCAACTTTGTCCAGTGCTTCGGCGGTTTCCAACTTACTGGTTTCCAGTAAAACTCCATCGGAGAAGTAAACGGCATAGTGGGTACTTACCTTATTGGTTGTTGTGACCTTGGGACCTTCTCCTTTTTGGGTAATGATGTATTGTAGTCCAGAGGAAGTTTTAGTAGCTTTTGCTTTTTGATCGTTAAATTTCTCCTGCGTTACCTTCATGATGGCTGCTTGCTTTTCAGCCTTTTCTTGTTCCGTTTTTATTTGTTCTTCAAAATAATTTAAAAATACTTCCGGAGCATCGAATCGTTTGGCATCACTTCCTTTTCTGATGATGGATACTTTCATGATGGTGTCGTTTTGAGCAATGCTGTCCACCACGGTTTGACCTTGAACTACTTTTCCGAATACAGTATGCTTTCCATTGAGCCAGGGGGTCTCTTTGTGGGTGATGAAGAACTGGCTTCCATTGGTTCCAGGTCCAGAATTGGCCATCGAAAGTGTGCCTGGTCCGCTGGGGGTCAAATCAGTAAACTCATCAATAAATTGATAGCCAGGTCCACCAGAGCCAGTTGCGGTCGGATCTCCCCCTTGAATCATAAAATCTTTGATGACCCGGTGAAAGATAATTCCGTCATAAAACTTTTTTCCCGAAAATTCTTTTACGACTTTGGGGTTGTTTCCTTCTGCCAAAGAAACAAAGTTGGCAACGGTGATGGGTGTTTTCTCCAACTCCAATTGCAGTATGATTTCTCCTTTGTTGGTTTCAATATTGGCGTACAAGCCTTTATCTAATTCGGGATATTGTTGATCGCAACTCATGATAAGTGTTGCAAAAAGGAGTCCTAGTAAATTGTTTTTTTTCATCTTTAAGTGTTTATTTTTTTTCCAGGTTCAAAAGTTCTATTGTAAAACGAAGGGGGTGATTGATTCCAATTTTTTCTCCATCGCCTTGATAGCCATAACAAAGGTAGGAAGGAAACAGAAATACACCAATTTCTCCCAAACGTAAATATTTTACACCTTCTCGTAGCGCTGGGATCAAATCTTCTTGATCCACAAAAAAACTTACCTCCCCCAATTCTTTTTCATCGTAAAGAAGATTTTTATTGAGATCCTCTATGCGATATCTAAAAGTAACACGATCACCCTTTTTGGGGTAACTGGCATCGGAAGGTGTTTTTTTTT
>JAACDY010000109.1 GCA_009936675.1 Bacteroidota bacterium | reverse complement strand
TCTCCCGACCCTATGATGTTGGAATGTAGGATATTCATCAACTCAGGCGTTGCAAATACATGGGGATCACATTTTCGAATCCCAAATAAAGAGACTCGCTCACCAAGGCATGACCGATGGAGACCTCCAACAAATTGGGGATATTCTGCGCAAAAAAGGCGGTATTTTCCAAATTCAAGTCGTGTCCGGCATTGATCCCAATGCCCAAATCGTTGGCTACTATTGCCGCTTGGGTATAGGGAGCCACGGCCTTTTCGGGACTGGTTTTAAAACCTTGGGCATAGGCTTCGGTGTACAATTCTATACGGTCGGTTCCCGTTTTTTCTGCTCCTTTGACCATTTCAGCAACTGGATCGACAAAGATGGAAGTTCGGATTCCCTTGTTTTTAAACTCAGTAATGACCTCAACGAGAAAGTCTTTGTGTTTGATGGTGTCCCACCCTGCATTGGAAGTAATGGCGTCTTCGGCATCGGGAACCAAAGTCACCTGATCGGGTTGGATTTGGGTGACCAAATCAATAAATTCGGGAATGGGGTTTCCTTCTATATTGAATTCAGTGGTCAATACTTTGGGCAAGGCCAAAGCATCGCTGTAACGGATATGACGTTGATCGGGTCTGGGATGAACGGTGATGCCCTGTGCACCAAAACTTTGCAAGTCGGTCGCAACTTTGAGCAAATCGGGAACATTTCCCCCACGAGAATTTCTCAAGGTAGCGATTTTATTGATGTTTACACTTAACTGGGTCATGATTTCCATTTATACTGCAAAATTAAGAACTATTAATGGTATCGGCTAAATTTCCACTATCAAAAGGCAAGCCCAATAAAGTTTTGTAATTTTACTCCCTAAGCTTTTGGAATGAACATTGCTGTTTTTTGTGCCTTTGACACTCCTGCAACCATTGAGTTTGCCAAGGCCACCATTGGCTATTTGGAAAACAAAGGCCACCGACTGACACTGGACAGCCGGCTGACGGAACACTTGCCAGAGGAAAACCAAAAATACAGTGCTTTCGATGCCAAAGCTACCCTCGACCCAGATCATGATTATCTGTTCTCCATTGGCGGTGATGGGACATTATTGCGTTCTATCCCTTTTGTAAAAGACACCGAAATCCCTATACTGGGAATCAATACGGGTCGATTGGGCTTTTTGACCAGTTTGCAAAAGGAATCCCTCAATGAGGCTTTGGACAAATTTTTTGATGAAAAATTCAAATTGGTAAAACGGGCATTACTGGCCGTAGAGCTTTCCGCTCCATCGGCTGAAATTGATCAATTTGGCTATGCGCTAAACGAGATCAGCATCAACCGGAAAAATACTACAGCCATGTTGAGCATCGCTACCCAAATCGACAAGGAGTTTCTGACTACCTACTGGGCCGATGGTCTCATCATTGCCACCCCTACTGGATCCACCGGCTACTCTTTGAGCAGTGGAGGGCCTATTTTAACTCCAGAGACTGAGGGTATAGTTCTCAACCCTATAGCCCCTCATAACTTAAACATCAGACCACTGGTGGTACCGGACAAAGCCGAAATAGAAATCAGTGTAGATGGACGAGGAGAAGATCATTTATTGTCTTTGGATTCTCGAATTTTTACCATCGAAAACGGTACAAAGATTCACATTAAAAAAGCCCCTTTTTCTGTATTCACTGTAGAACTGGAAGGAGACAATTATTTTAAGACACTTCGCGACAAGCTTTTTTGGGGATATGATGCCCGAAACAGGCAATAATTCAAGCTTTTATAAGTTTAAGAATATGGGTATTATGATGGTTAAGATTTATGCCCCTAATTTTTATACCCTAAACTTAGATGAAACGGTCGTGGCTTTTTTGTGTATTCCTCTGCCTTCACCTCCAATCTAGGGCACAATTTCATGAAGTTGGTGCTTTTTTGGGGGGTGGAAACTATATTGGAGACATTGGAGCTACCTATTTCGTTTATCCCGAAAATCCGGCCTTTGGTTTGGTGTACAAGTGGAACCGAACGACCCGCTACTCCCTTAGGGCCAATGCCATGATCATGAACATTAAAAAAAGTGATTATTCACCGGTCGATTTTGCCCGATTCAATCGAAGGTATCGATTTGAAAATCAAATCATGGAGTTCTCGGCGGGAGTGGAAATCAATTTTTACGATTTTAACCTACATGGAAACGATAAAAAAATAGCCCCTTACCTGTTTCTGGGAGCTGGTTTTATAAGGTATGACCTATTTTACCACGACCCCAACACCTTGGAGACCATAGAATACGGCAAAGGGGGAGAAATTACTTTACCGGCCATCATTGGGGCGAAGGTTAACGTTTCTCCTTTTGTGGTAATGGGACTAGAGGTGGGAGTGAGATACACTCTAACGGACAACCTAGATGGAAGTGCTCCAGAAACAGAAGATAGTCTTACCAATGATTTAAAATTTGGAAATTTGAACAATAATGACTGGTATGTTTTTACTGGTTTAACAATTTCATTTACCTTTGGCGATCTGCCGTGTTATTGTAAAGAATGATCATGAGCAACATTAAAAATGATATGCCAAAACACCTTGCCATAATTATGGACGGGAACGGTCGATGGGCCGAGAGCAAAGGTAAAAATAGAATTCATGGACACTCTCATGGCGTGAGAGCCGTTCAGGAGGTTGTGGAAGAGGCCGTCCAACTCAACATTGAATATCTCACCCTTTATGCTTTTTCAACCGAAAATTGGAGAAGGCCTCAAGAGGAAATTGGTGTTTTGATGAAATTATTGGTCAATACCCTCAGAAGTGAATTTGAAAAGCTGCTCGAAAATCGAATCAAATTGAATGTGATAGGAAACATCAATCAACTTCCGGAAATCGTTAGAAACGAATTGGAATACGTGATGGATCAAACTCAAAATAATACCGAAATGACTTTGACCTTGGCACTGAGCTATAGTGGCAGAGAAGAGCTTGCCAATGTGTTTAAGCAACTGGCAT
>JAACDY010000108.1 GCA_009936675.1 Bacteroidota bacterium | reverse complement strand
TTTGGCAAAATGATCTAGCTGACAGAGTGCGGTGAAAATATCATCTGAGACCATATACTCTTTTTCTTTCAAGGAGACTTCTTCACTAACTGTTTTGTCTCCACTATCCAAAATGTATTGAACTTCTTCATATGAAAATCTATGATCTGAAAGTATCACACTTTTTCCAAACCATTCTTTTTCAATTTCCATTTTTTCATTGACCGTAAAAACAGCAGAAAAAGTATATTTTTCTTCTTGTGGCCTAAGTGAACAAGCACCATTAGATAGTATCTCCGGTAACATGGGCACTACTCTGTCTACTAGGTAAACAGAAGTTGCCCTGTCATAGGCTTCTTCGTCTAGAATGCTATTGGGTTGGACATAGTGTGAAACATCAGCTATATGAATTCCTATTTCTGTTTTTCCATTAGGCAATAGTGTAAACGAAAGAGCATCATCAAAATCTTTGGCCGTAATGGGATCAATGGTGAAGGTGATGTTTTTTCTAAAGTCCCTTCTTTTGGAAATCTCTTTAGGGTCGATTCTTAAATCTAAGTTTTGGGCGTATTGATCAACTTCTGGAGGGAAGGCATCAGGGAATCCATATTCAAACATTATGGCATGCATTTCAGTATTAAGTTCTCCTGGCTTCCCCAGAGATTTAATGATTTTTCCGAAAGGGGAGGAGGCCCTTTTTGGCCAATCCTTAAAGTGAACAACCACTTTATCTCCATGCTCAAAGTCCTTTAACTCTTGTTGCTCAATAAAAAAATCTGTGAACATCCTAGAAGTTCGCGTATTAACAAAACCAAAATCTTTCTTTCGCTCTAGAATACCGATATAATCGTGAGAGGACCGTTCCAAAACTTCCACTACTTCCCCTTCTCTTTTCCCGTTTTTTCTTTTCCTTAATTGATATACTAAAACACGATCACCATTCAAGGATCTATTGGTATTTCTGCGGGCAATAAAAATATCTTCCTCTTCTCCCAAAACCAGAAGATAGGCATTGCCAGACGATGTCATTTCTATAATTCCCTCTATATAATCTTTTTTCTCTGTGAGCAAAACATATTTACCCGGCTCCTTTTGGTCGATAACCTTTTGAGCACAGAGTTGACCCAAGGATTTGATTACCGTATTTCTTTTTTGAGTATCTTTTATATTAAGCTTTGCAGCAATCTGTTTGTAGTTGAATAATTTGCTGGGATTCTCTTTAAAAACTGAAAGAACTCTTCCGCGAATATGTCTATCCGTCTTTTTCTTTTTAGACATTAAATAATAATCTGTTACAAAGTTAGGTTTTCTTTTCTTGTCAATGAATTAACTTATCAAAACCCTTAACATTTATATTATTTTGTTTTTTTAAATTTAAAAGAAAAATGATGCTTATTATGGGTTGTGAATTAGTATAATAAGTTTAAATAAAAAATCATATAAAATATAATAAAACATAATTGTCCACCATTTATAAATCATAGATATAATAATAAAAAATTGATAATGAAGGAATTAAATGAGATATGAACAACCGTTAAAATCTAGTAAATGTTTATTTTTTTCAAAGTTTAGGACTATTTTTAATGTTAAGAAGAGGACAGAATAGTTGGACAAACGAGGGACTAATTGTGAAAATAAAATTTGGATAATTTGAAGGATTGTATAATGATAAATAGGTGTTATAATCAAACAATAAATAAGACAATCTTATCAACAATTAGTCAACAGAACAACGAACAGCAAAGGGGAATGTTTTAACTTTATAAAAAAAGCAAGATGGACATATCAATTGGGAACGATCATGCAGGAGTTGATCTAAAAGAAGCGATTGTTTCGCACCTAGAACAGCAGGGTCACAACACCCAAAATCATGGGACTAATAGTGAAGACAGCGTTGACTACGCTGACTTTATTCATCCTGTGGCTCAAGACGTAGAAGATAAGAAGGTGGACTTGGGGATTATTATTTGTGGAAGCGGAAATGGTGCGGCAATGACCGCCAACAAACATAAAAATATAAGAGCAGCCCTTTGTTGGTCTGCAGAAATTTCCAAATTATCCCGCCAACATAACGATGCTAATATTCTCAGCATTCCGGCCCGATTTGTAAATCTCGAGCAAGCGCTCGAAATGGTAGATACGTTTGTTACCACTTCCTTTGAAGGAGGAAGACACCAAAAGAGAATTGAAAAGATACCTTGTTCATAAACAATGGAATGGTTATTAAAAAAATATGATGAACTAAGGCTTAATGAGCTTTATGAACTGCTTAAACTGAGGGCTTCAGTTTTTGTTGTAGAGCAGGACTGTCCATATTTAGATCTGGACGGAAAAGATCCTCGCGCTACTCATATTCTGGGATACCAAAAAAACAACCTCGTTGCCTACTCTCGTATTTTCCGACCAGGAGCATTCGAAAAAACACACGCTAGAATAGGTAGAATTGTAATTCATAAACAAAGCCGAAGAAAGGGCATTGGTCTCGAATTGGTTCAAAAAAGTATAGCCTTTTGCAAGGAACACTTTGGCAACCAAACCATAAAAATTTCTGCCCAAGTTCATCTCAAAAATTTTTACAATCAGTGCGGTTTTATTGAAAAAGGAGAAATTTATTTAGAGGATGGAATTCCCCATTTCGCCATGTATCTTAATCACACTCCCTAAAGTTTCCTAGAAGGCCTTGAAAGTCGAGCGATAAACTTTCGGAACTGACACTGGATTTACCTTTGTACAAAAGCATATAAAACCCAGGAGAAAGCGAGCCGAGTATTTCCTCCTCCCGCTGTCGAATTACCGCTTTTATTTGTCTTTTTATTCGATTGCGACGGTAGGCCATTATTACTGACTTTTTGGGTACACCAACCCCCACATGTGTCTTTTCTACACCTTCTTCTGGAATAAAATAATGCATGATCAAAGCTCCTGACCTTACTGCTTTTCCTCTTTTAAAAACAAGATCAATACGAATTTTGCTTTTGAGCTTTTCTAATCCATTTTCTTGGGTCACGGCTGATTAAAATAAGTGTTATTGTCGCGATTAACATCGGCCATATAATAGGATGGATCAATAAACAGATCAACGATCTCACTCTTGGGATGATTGATAATCAGTTCGTATTGTGGACGAGCCCAGGGCCAATCTTTATGTACCTCCCATTTCATTGAATAGGGGTTTTCTTTTTCTCCTCTCATCAGAGGAATGGGTATGTAGTGAATTTCGGAGGGGCCGTTTTTGAAGTTTATCAATATTTCCAAAGGCATAGGCATTGACCCAATTCTTTCAATCTTAACTACTGTTTTTGAATCATCTCCCTCTACGGATTTTATGCCATAGTCAATGGTGTTGGTGGTCTGTGTCCAATCTGTCAAATACCATTTTAATTGAATGCCCGATACGCGCTCGGCGATCCGTCTGAAGTCGTTGGGCACAGGATGTTGGAACTTATGCAGTCGATAGTATTCTTTTAAAGTCTTGGCCAATTTATCTTCACCGATGATGTATCCCAACTGACTCAAACAAACCGCTCCCTTGCTGTAGGCAGAGATTTCATAGGCCAAGTTGTAGTCATAGCGGTTTGCATTGGTCTGTTGTGGTTGTTCCTTACCCGAACGCGCCAAATAGATATAACTATCGTAAGACCTTTGCAGAGGAAAAAACTCATTCTGATTGAGAATTTTATCCTCGGCCAAGGTGGAGATATAAGTGGTAAAACCTTCGTCCATCCACTCGTATTTCATCTCATTGGTCGCCAAAACATGTTGAAACCAAGAATGGGCCAACTCGTGGGCTGTGACTCCCACCAAGCTTTCAAAGCTTCTGTTCCCTGTAATCAAGGTGAGCATGGCATATTCCATCCCTCCATCGCCTCCTTGAGCAACAGTATATTGTCGGTAAGGATATTCACCAATGGTTTGATTGAAAAAACGCATCAGCTCAGCAGTTTTGGGCTGAAGGTTTTTCCAGTTTTCATTGTATTTAGGATTGTCCTTGTAAAAGAAATGCAGAAGCACATCATTGGGCCCTTTATAAGTGTCGTGAATATAGTCGGGATCGGCAGACCAAGTAAAGTCGTGTACTTTCGGTGCCAAGAAATGCCATTTCAATTTTCCCTTTTTGGCTTTGCCTTTTTTTTCACTATAACCGTGGCCAACCCTGTCTGGGTTTTGGAGGTATCCACTGGCGGCAACGGTATAATCCTTATCCAAAGTGAGGGTAACATCAAAATCTCCCCACACACCGTGGAACTCTCTCCCCAAATAAGGTTCAGCATTCCAGCCTTCGTAGTCGTATTCTGCTATTTTGGGATACCACTGCGCCATAGAAAGCGAAACACCCTCGGAAGACTCTCTTCCAGACCTACGAACCATTTTGGGAACCTGACCGTCAAAATCTAAAGTCAACCGAGTGCTTTCTCCTGGGCCCAATGGCTGATCCAATAACACCTCCAATATGGTTTCCGAAACCTCATAGTTCAGTGATCTTCCCTCTTGTTTTAAGTTACTTACCTTTAAATACCCAATCTCATCGGATTCCAGCGAGTCAATATCTACCCGAAAACGGGTGTTTTTATCCTTTCCTGTTTTGATCCTTACCGCCATTTCACTCCCCGGCTGAAAGGCATTAAAATAGAGATGGTAAAAGACTTTTTTAAGGCTGTCTGGAGAATTGTTGGTATATACCAATTCTTGATTTCCAGAATATCGAAAGGTTCCTACGTTCATTTCGACCTCCATTTTGTAATCGACAGCTTGCTGCCAATAGTTTTGAGCATAAGCGGATGGGCAAAAGGAAATCAGCAGGATAAGACGGGCTATTGTTTTCATTTTTTGTAGCTTTTATTTGAGGCATAAATTAAGGCATTGTACAAATTAATCATTTTTCCAGACTTGGATAGCGTTTTGGGATTAACCAATTCACCACTATCAGGGTTTTCAACCGTTGGATAAAGAGGTATGCCGGAGTTCATCAAAACTTTTTTGACCTGATGAGCTTTCAACTTGGGAAAAAAGGACCTTAGCGCTGCTGCGACTCCAGTAGCATTGGGCGCAGCCATGGAGGTTCCACTGTAGTAATCATATTTTCCGTGAGGAACGCTTGACCAGATTTTAGATCCTGGAGCAAAAACATCAACGTTTACGGAACCGAAATTGGAAAAAGAAGCGACTTGCCCTTCATCGTAGGAGGAGCCTACGGCACCCACCGATAGAAAATTTGAAACAATTTCTTTTCCTCCAACCTCATCGGTCACATAACTTTTTTTCCTTCCAGGGTCAACGTTGGCTCCACTATTCCCAGCAGCATTGACGATCAAGACATCTTTCTTCTCAGCGTATTTTAGTGCGTCCCAAACCCAATCTTTGTGGGGAGAGTAGCCCTTGCCAAAACTCGTATTGATCACCTTAGCGCCATTGTCCACTGCATATCGAATGGCCAAGGCCACATCTTTGTCGTATTCGTCACCGTCGGGAACAGCCCTCAGTACCATTATCTTGGCACGATCAAAAACCCCCCTATTGCCATCGTCATTACTGCGGTTGGCAGCAATGATTCCAGACACATGGGTGCCGTGGTTGGCACCTTCCTTTTTGGGACCAATAACATTAGCATTTCCATACCCCTTATCGTCGATATTATCGGGGTCATCCCCAACAACAGCCCTACCGTCAAATTCGATATTGTAGTGGGCATCAATTCCACTTTGCGCTCCTTTTTTATAAATCTCAAGTTTTAACTTTGTCAGTTGATTTTCTTCGAGAAAGCGTTTGAAAATCAAAGCTTCCATAAAAGCAAAAGTTTTGGGAGAAAAGCCCTCTGCTTCCTCAATGGAATACTCCTTTTTCCCTAATGTGGCTTTGATGATACTGTCTGATTTTTGGCCCCTTTGTATCATGTCCTCAATATCGGCCAGCTCTTCCTTTTTGCCTTTGATGCTTTTGAGTCTTTGCTTTTCAAATTTTTCGAACGCTTCAGATCCAGGGGCTTCTTTCTTTTGCAGTCGCACAGATTCCATATTTTCCAATTCGGAGGCGCCGAGAAAATTCCAGCCGTGAATATCGTCCACATAACCGTTTTGATCATCATCAATAAGGTTGTTTGGAATTTCATCTTCGTTTACCCAGATAATCCCTTCCAACTCGGGATGATCAATATCAACTCCAGAGTCAATCACTGCTACAATTACTGTTTCTCCTTTTTGATCTCTGATCAGTTCGTTGTGGGCACGATCTACGCTCATTCCCGCAATACTGTCCGTACGTAGATCCATCAAGTGCCAGAACTTTTTTTCCTCTTCAACTAGCGACTCTTTTTTGCTGTATTTGATCAAGGGGGTGGTTGTAGGGTCGCCCACAAACTTAATGCTACCGCAGGAGATCATCAGGGGGAAAATCAGAATACCAAAGAATTTTTTCATTAAAAAAAGTTAGCTATGGTATGTGTTTTTCCCAATCGTACTCCTTTTTCTGTCTGTTTTAGAGAGATCAATTCGCTGTAGGGGTCATGTTCTAAAAATAACAAGAAATTGTTTTCGCAAGCCAGATTTAAAAATTGATATTTTTCCTCCACAGTCAGCAAAGGCCGGGTATCATATCCCATTACATATGGAATGGGCAAATGACCGACGGTAGGAATAAGATCGGCAGCAAAAACCAGTGTATTGCCTTTGTATTTTAAGACGGGCAGCATTTGTTTTTCGGTATGACCGTTTACCAAAATGATATCAAAATCCAAAGGAGTGTCTTCCAACAAAAAGTCTTCTCCTTTAAGGAGTTGAAGTTGACCACTTTCTTCTATCGGCAGAATATTCTCTGAGAGGAAAGAAGCTTTTTCTCTAGGGTTGGGTTGGGTCGCCCATTGCCAATGATTTTCATGTGACCAAAAAACAGCATTTTTAAAAGAAGGCTCAAGAATCCCCATATTGTGCCTTTTTATTGCGTCTCCACAATGGTCAAAATGGAGGTGGGTAAAAAAAACATCTGTAATGTCATCTCTGTGGAATCCCTTTTGGCGAAGTGACTGGTCTAAGTTTTCATCACCCCAGCGGGCATAATGGCTAAAAAACTTTTCACTTTGTTTGTTGCCCATTCCCGTATCGATCAAAATGAGGCGATTGCCGTCTTCTATCAACAAAGAACGGCTACACATTTCGATGCGGTTTTTGGCATCGGCAGGATTGGTTTTTTCCCAGAGTAATTTGGGGACAACACCGAACATCGCACCACCATCCAATTTAAAATTTCCACAACTGATGGGGTGTAGCTCCACAAGGTTATAATTTGATGCGGGTTAGGTACATATGGGTGGTCATGTAAAGATATTCATGTTTGGAGTCAAAAGCACAATTGGCTGTTTTCTCTTGCGTTCTGATGGTGCCGAGGTGTTTGCCTTCGGGGGTAATGATCAATACACCTCCTGGGCCAGTTGAGAAAATGGTTCCCGATGGATGAATTTTTAGTCCGTCAAAATTTCCTCGGTCTTCTTTCCTCAAAGCGTCATCGTTAAAAAAAACTCTGCCATTTTCAACCCCATTGGGTTGAATGTCATAGGCCATGATTCTCCGGTCTTTGGGATCAGAAACGGCCACGTATAGCGTCTTTTGATCATTAGAGATGGCCACTCCATTGGGTCGGGTCAAGTTGTCGATGATTAGAGAAAGGGATCCCGAAGGCGTTAGTTTAAAAACACCGTTGAAATCCAATTCTTTTAGAGGGTCTTTATCTCCTTTTTTCAAACCGTAGGGCGGATCAGTAAAATACAAATCCCCATTTTTGGCGAAGACCAAATCATTGGGACTGTTGAAGTATTTTCCTTGATATTTTCCGATGATGGTTGTAAAACTCTTCTTGTCCCAATCGTCAAGACGGGCTACTCTTCTGTCTCCGTGCATACAAATGGTCAAGACACCATTGGCATCCAAGACTAAGCCATTGGAGCCACTCTCATCCCTGTTCTCGGCGTTGAGACCGCCCTTCTTTCCTCGGGGAGCAATTCCAGTATAGCCACTGGGGTCGAGGAAGACACTTAGACCGTCTTTTTCATCCCATTTATAGGTTTTATTGGCGGGGACATCAGAAAATATAACAGCATCGAGTCGATCTACCCAAACAGGTCCTTCCGACCAGCCAAAACCCTCTGCAAGAATCTCGATTTCGGCTCCTGGAGCCACATACTGATCTATTTCGGGAAGCAGTCGTTCTACACTTCCAAGGGTTCTTTTTTCCTGAGCTGCTAAGTAGGTTACAAAGCAAATCGCAAATAGTGGAATAATTTTAAGTTTCATGGTTTTGGGGTTTGATTTGATAAAAAAATTGAAGTACCCTCAACATTCAAAGTAAATGATAATTTTATTTATTTTCCAAAATTTTAAGAAGTTCTTCAGCAAAAGCCAACATTTGTTTTATTTCTTGTATGCTTGCCAATCGTTCTTTACTGCGAATCAAAAGACTGTCTCCGTTGGATTCCAAGTAGTAGGTAGGATGGCTTTCGAAGAAGTAAATCAGTTCGTCTGTGAAAAAGGATCGAATGGCTTTTATGTCCTCGCCTCTAAGGTAGAACCTCCTCGAGAAATCGGGATGCTTCTTGAAGTCAATATCTTGTAAACCAGACAACTGGAAGATGTTGGTCATAAAGTTCTCCTTGTCCAGCGCAAAGATCGGCATTTTATTGGGCGTTTTGATTTGTAAAAAAGTTGACCTCAGATCTTCTTTGGCAATAAAAGCACCTTCACTGTAGGAAAGGTCGAACAGCAAGAACTCCTTATTTTTACTTTCCAAATTGTTGTAACGGTAGTTGATCCATTTGGTTTTAAAGTAGAAAAATCGTTCTAGGTCATCATAATTTGAAATAGGATCAGGCAGGTAATTCCAGTCCAGAATGGTGGACAATTTTTGCAGAAGCTTTTGTCTTTTGGTTAACGAAATTTGAAAATTCAAAAAAGACGATTCGGGCAAACTCTTTCGAATGGCAAAAGGATGTTCTGTTTTGGCCTCGTGAACGTCTAATCCTATGATCTCAAAAAATCCATTTTGACGGGAAAAGCTTCGACTGTAATCATTTAGCCCTTCCATAACGGTATGATCTACAAATTCACAAAGAGAAAAATCGACAATTGCATGGGCATTGGGAGGGATTTCGTCCAGCTTGGCTTTTAGTTTAAAAAAGTTTAAAAAGCTGCAAAAATTCTTTACGCTTACATAGTAATTACCAGTTTCTTCTTCCAAATACATCAGTACATTCGGCTTCAACCAATTACGGGAAAACAAAACGCCACTTTTGTTGAGCACGATGTGTACCAAAAGAGTGGCTAATATTCCTAATAGGATTCCCGTAGTAAGACTGGTCATCAGGGTTGCAATCAAGGTGGTCAAAAAAATGATAGCTTGTTCTTTCCCGACTTTATAAATTCGAAATAAGTTTTCGGGTGTAGCCAATCGGTATCCTGTATAAACCAGAATGGCCGCCAAGGCAGGCATGGGAATTTTTTGAATTTGCTTGGCGAACAACAATATAAATATAACCAAAAAAGCCGCGTGAAAAAAGTTAGCGGAACGATTGTTTCCTCCGTTGTTTACATTTACCGAACTTCTTGCAATGACCGTTACTACATTAAGTCCACCAAAAAAACCACTGATCCCTGTTGCGATTCCCAACGCCCTTAGGTCTTTGTTGATGTTGGATCTTCTTTTTAGCGGGTCCAGCTTGTCAACGGCTTTAATGCTCAGCAAAGACTCAATCACAGCCACAAGAGTAATGGAAAGGGTATAGCCCATGAAATCGGAGTCTAATATTTTACCGAAGTCGGGGCTAGGCAGGGATGCCAATAGGTTATCGGGCAGTGTGATCATCAGATTGGTTCCCAGCACCTCTGGGGTTTTCAGAATCAGATCGTAATAATACATTACACCAATGGAAGCAATTACGACCCACATGGGTGCAGGGATCAATTGAAAAATAGAATTTCTAATCCGCGCATAAAGAAATAAAAAGATCAGACTCAATATACCGATCGCACTGGCCAAAATAATATCGCTTGATGGATTGCTCAATAGATTTTTGATGGAGCTGGGGATCAGAATCAATTGATCAATGGTATTGCCTTTGACCTCGGTAAAGCCCAACATAACATGAAATTGCTTGGCCAAAATACCAACACCAATAGCGGCCAACATTCCTTGAAGTGCTGTGGTAGGAAAAAATTCACTCAATGCTCCTAAGCGAAAAACGCCAAAAATAAAAAGCAATAATCCAGACAACATTATCGCAGCTAAGGTATATAAATACCCTTGGTATAAGTCACCTCCACCCATCCCTACGATGGAAGAGAGAACGACGATAACCAGGCCATTTCCAGGACCTGTTATGGTCAGATGTGATCCTCCCAATACAGAAACTACTATACCTCCCGCAATGGCAGCAATGATTCCCGCAATAGGAGGAGCCTCTGAGGCAATGGCCAAACCAAGACCCAAAGGCAAAGCAATCAGAGAAACAACAAAGCCCGAAAAAATGTTTTTGGGTAAGCCTCCTAAAAATTGCTTAAAAGGTGCAGCTTTAATCATCTCCTTTTGAATTTATGATTAAAACATCCGTGGGTAACTCGGCTAAAATATGTTCAATATCTCTTGTAATCAGACGGTCGACAAAGCTGAGGTTTTCTTGTGCATTCATCACCAGCAGGTCGGCCCGTACTACTTTGGCATAGTGCCCTATGGAGTACCCTCTTCTTCCAAAAATGCTCTGGGTGATCCAATTGATGTCACTGGTCAATTCGGCAGGAAGTTTTTTGACAACATCTTTTACTCTGGTATGCTCCTGACGCCTCAGCTTTTCCTTTTTGAGGGTGGCCCGTCTCAAACTTCTGTCATCATCAACAGCAACAGCAACTTTGGATCGGCTAATCTCCTCCACTAGGGATATTTTTTTGGATCCCAAAGCTTTTGCAACCATAAATGAAGCCCTAATGGTGTCTTTGGTTTGAGGACTATCAAATCCGTTGACTACAATGTGTTGGCAGGGCCGCCTTTCCACAGAGGGATTGATCAATAAGAGTACAGAACACTTAGCCTTACGGGTAATTTTTCTGGCAATTGAACCCAAATAAAACTTTAGTACATTTTCTCTTTTCAGCGCACCTAATAAAATCAAATCTACATCAAATTCTTGGCTGGCCTGTAAGAGCGTATTGACGGGACTACCCACCCTCCACTCGATCATGATTTTCTCTGACTGAACGGGACTGGATGCAACGATTTCTTTAAAACGAGTTTCTTTTTCGGGGGTTTTACTTCCTGCGTGAACAAAGATCAGCTCTCCCCCAAAAAAATGTGCCATTCTCAAGGACTCGAAGACATTCGCCTTTAAGTTGGGCGAGAATGCAAATCCGACCAATATTTTTTTGAAAGCTATTGAACTCATAACAGCAATATAAAAATTCAATTTCCATCGACCAAATTTTTGTTAGTATCGAACCCATTTTATTTTATTTTTCCTTCGGTCTAATTTAATGGGCAATTCTTTCCAAGGATAGAGGAGATTTCTTATTTCCACCAATTGATGATCAATCAGTGCTTTTAGGGAGTCTTTTTTGGGATGTGCATCAAAAAGATTATTTTTTTGTGAAAAGTCCTGTCGTAAATCGTACAATTCGTAATCTTTAAGAGAAATGGTTTTAAGATAATCATAGTCGTCTTGGGAAAATTGATGAGACCTGGGAATGGTATCCCGGTCTAGGCCCAAAATCATATGATTTCCAACCCGCATAGCAATTTCTGGAACAGTGCGATAAAAGAACCAGTAAAGAGGCCGTTTTCGGACGAAGGGCTTTCCTTCTAAAAGAGGCAGAAAGCTTGTCCCGTCGAGATCATCTGGTGGATCAATCCCTGTGATTTCACATAGGGTGGGAAGTACATCAACCAAACCTGTGGGAGTATCGATTACTTTTTTGTCGGTTTTAATTCCTGGCCATCTGACAATCCCTGGAACACGGATTCCACCATCGTATAAATAGCTTTTTACGGCTTTTAATCCTGCATTGGAGGCTAAGCGGTAGGAACCATTGTCCGAACTAAACATGATGATCGTATTGTCCATCAAGTCATTCTGTTCGAGATAGTCTAACAACCGTCCAATGGCCATGTCTAAATGGTCAATATTGGCCAAATACTTTGCATCTTTTAGAGCTTGATCCGAATATTTTTCAACCAGTTTGGGAGGGGAAGCGACCTTGGCATGAGGTTCATGAAAAGCGACGTACAAAAAGAAAGGATCATCATTTTTTTGATCGAGCCAGTCCATGCATTCTTGGGCAACGATCTGGCAAGAATACCCCTCAACAAGACCAAGGGCTTTTCCATTGCGCACAAAATTGATGGGATTGAGATGAGAAGGCTCTGCATTGTTTTCCGTTCCTAGTGAATAATCAAAACCTTGATCTTGGGGTTGTGGATGATTAAACACAGGCTTTTCCATTAATTCTCCCAAATGCCATTTCCCAATATGTGCCGTTTGATACCCTTTTGTTTTCAAAAGTTCGGCAAGGGTGACTTCTTGATCGGGTAGATGAAGGGGGTGCAGAGGAGGTCTATAGCTGTACATACCCACTTTGGCGGGACTTTTCCCTGTCATAAGCCCTGTCCTTGAAGGGGAGCAGTTGGGCCCTGCGGCATAAAAATTATCAAAAAAAACGCCTTCTTCAGCCAGTCGATTCAAGTTGGGGGTTTTTGTTGATCCTCCAACCTTTTCAAAATCACCATAACCCATATCATCGGCCAAAAGGAAAACGATGTTTGGTCTTTTCGGCTCATTGACTGAGGGATTTTCACATCCCATCCAAAAAAGGGAGGTGATACTTATGAAAATGAGGATTCGATTCATCGAAAAGCTTTTCAACGAATTTATCTTTTTAAAACATCATATCAAAATCACCCCTGCAAAGCCCAATTTTGAGTCTTCTTCAGGGGTGAGTATAGAGAAAAACCGCTTATTCCTCTTCCTTTTTGGCTTTAAAACTATATTGAATACCAAAAGTCAGAAGGCTTTTGGTTTTCATTTGAATGCCTCTCAGATTTTGGACTACAGGAATTTCAAAGCTGGCATCCAAACGAAAGTTTTTCAAAGATCCTTCGGGGAAATACCAGTTGGTACTCAAACCCAGATTCAATTGATCTTTTCCCGAATTTTTAGCGTCAAACAGGGGCATCATCATCGGGTTGAGGGCAGGATAACTTCCTTTTATTTCCCAGCGGTTGATGTACTTAAGTTGGGTAGCAAAGCTCCATCTTTGGGACAATTTTACCGCTCCCCAACCTAGGGCTTCAAAAGTGTTGCCAAGACGATAGCTATTGTCGTTTTCCCCCGTTCGGACTTTATAATTGGCTTGCCAACCCCACGACAGAAGCGAAGACTGCCCCAGGTAGGTAAGTCCCATGACAGGATCCCAAGTGCCACTACCCAATTGCATGGGGTAGGCCAAGGGCGCATTTGTCATCATTGGGGTATCGTCTTTTTGATCGATGCTTCCCGTTGGAATGGAAATCCCCATGTTTAAATGAATCGACTTTCGAGATTGATTATAAAGCTTGATCAATCCCGTCAAGGACAGGTCACCCATTCCCTTTGATTCGGTGGTAAAAGCAGCATTCATTCGACTTACTAAATCCATCGAAAGAGCAGTATAATTTCCCATCATCATCAAGGTAAGTCTATCCGAATAGGCATACATTATGCCCACCATATGCATTTGCATATTCATTTTTTTCGGGGTAACCATATAATTTTGGTGAACACTGCTACTATTTGTGTCTTGGGTACCAGAGCGCACCCCTTCCATTCCCATGGCCATTATTCTGTAGGAGAACATCCACTCTCCTTTTTGGTGGTAGTGATCCCCCATGACACTGATGGGAGCATGTCCATCGGGTCTGTTTGCAGTCCACGGATTTTCTTGAGCTGTTGTCCATTGTGAACACAGCAATAAAATGCCACAGAGGCATATTGTGAAATTTTTCATAGTGTTATTTAGGTAAAACAAAAAAGTATTTGGCTTGATAATCAAGCGAGGAGGGAACTACTTTTTTGTTCGGGAGGGGGCGTATCTGGGGAGAAGTGAGGTGTTTTCAAAGAAATGACAAAAGGGCTAAAAACCAATTTTGTATCTACTTCTTCAAAAAACAAATCATAAGATATCGGTTGGTGAATGGACAGTAGTTGGATTTCCCATTGGGTTTGTGGAACGCTCTTTTCTGGGATTTCATATTTATTTTTCTCCATTTGTTGCATGAGGTAGCACTTTCCATTACAACTGCTTTCTGGCACTTCTTTTTTTAGGCAAAGCACCTCAGCGATGTAATCGAAATTTACAAAGTAGTCAACAACGGGGAGCGCAGGACGAATTATTGAAACACCAAAAAGGGATAGTAAAAAGTAGGTTATAATTGATCTCACTGGGGCAACGCAGGTTTAATCATTGAGTTTTAACACGGCCATAAAGGCTTGTTGTGGGATTTCTACACTTCCCACTTGACGCATTTTCTTTTTCCCTTTTTTCTGTTTTTCAAGCAGCTTCCTTTTACGGGTAATATCTCCTCCATAACATTTGGCGGTCACGTCTTTTCGGAGGGCCTTGATGGTCTCTCTAGAAATGATCTTGGCACCGATGGCGGCTTGGATGGGAATGTCAAACTGTTGCCTAGGGATTAATTCTCTAAGCTTTTCACACATTTTTTTACCAATGGTATAGGCGTTCTCCGCATGAATGAGGGCCGAAAGTGCATCTACAGGGTTTCCGTTGAGTAAAATATCAACCTTTACCAATTTTGATGGACGCATTCCTATGGGCGAATAGTCAAAAGAAGCATATCCTTTGGAGATCGTTTTTAGTAGGTCGTAGAAGTCAAAAACGATTTCTGCCAGAGGCATATCAAAATTTAACTCGACCCTTTCTGTGGTGAGGTAAGTTTGATTGGTGATGACTCCTCTTTTTTCGATACAAAGGGACATTACATTTCCTACGAAGTCCGATTTGGTGATGATAGAGGCTTTGATAAAAGGTTCTTCCACACGTTCTAAAAAAGAGGGGTCGGGAAGGTCGGAAGGGTTGTTGACCATGACAATCTCATCGGGGCTTTTCTTGGTATAGGCGTGATAGGATACATTGGGAACGGTAGTGATCACTGTCATATTGAATTCCCGTTCGAGCCTTTCTTGAATAATCTCTAAGTGGAGCATGCCTAAAAATCCGCAGCGAAAACCAAAGCCTAGCGCAGCAGAACTTTCAGGAACAAAAACCAGTGAAGCATCATTCAACTGCAACTTTTCCATACTGGCACGCAGTTCTTCATAGTCTTCCGTATCCACGGGATAGATTCCTGCAAAAACCATGGGTTTTACCTCTTCAAAACCGTCTATAATTTCTTGGGTGGGGTTGTCCGCTCCTGTCAGCGTATCTCCTACTTTTACTTCTTTGGCTTCTTTGATGCCTGTAATGAGGTATCCTACATCACCAGCTGCAATTATTTTTTTGGGATCTTGCTTGAGCTTTAGGGTTCCAATTTCGTCGGCGAAATACGTTTTTCCAGTAGCAATAAATTGGATTTTTTGTCCTTTTCTGATTTCACCGTTAATGATCCTGAAATAGGTTTCTACACCTCGAAAAGGGTTATAGACCGAGTCGAAGATCAAGGCTTGCAGTGGAGCATCTACTTTTCCTTTGGGGGCGGGGATGCGCTCAATGATGGCCACCAGAATCTCTTCAATTCCCAGTCCTGTCTTTGCGGAGGCAGGGATCACTTCTTCGGCATCACAGCCCAGTAGGTCTACGATATCATCAGTAACTTCTTCGGGATTGGCAGAAGGAAGGTCAACCTTATTCAATACTGGGATGATTTCTAAATCATTTTCTAGGGCAAGGTAGAGGTTGGAAATGGTTTGCGCTTGAATGCTTTGGGCAGCATCTACCACCAATAGTGCACCTTCACAAGCTGCAATGGATCGGGACACCTCGTAAGAAAAATCTACGTGGCCAGGAGTGTCTATAAGATTAAAAACATACTGCCCTCCCTCATGTTCATATTCCATTTGAATGGCGTGGGATTTGATCGTAATGCCTCTCTCCCGTTCCAAGTCCATGTCGTCGAGCAACTGCTCCTGCTTTTCGCGTGAGCTTACTGCACCCGTGGAGTCCAATAATCGATCTGCAAGCGTGCTTTTTCCATGATCGATATGAGCTATTATGCAAAAATTTCTAATGTGTTTCATCCGCGCATTTTCCTCTGCTTTTACAAAGATACTTATTTTGAAATGCCCACTTTTTTCTTTTGAGATAATTTTTAATTCTAACGGAATTAGTTTTTTTATTTAATTGTAGTGCTAACCAAATCTTATCTTAATTATGAAACTATCTATAGTTCACCAAGAATCTTATTCGAGGTTGGAATTAATCCTAAGAACTCTTTTCGGAGCTTTTTACATTATTCTTCCTCATTTTTTAATTAGCCTTTGGGGAATCATCTTGAGTTTTATTGCTTTTTGGGTTGTTTTATTTACTGGGCGTTATCCCGAAAGCATGTTTGAATATCAGGTACAATTGCTGAGATGGCAGATTAGGGTAAATGCCAGAATGAGTAATCTAGCAGACGATTATCCTTCCTTTGGTCTAACTGCTAAAGACGATCACGTAAGTTTAGAAGTGCCCTATCCCGAAAGCATCAGCAGGGGCTTATTGCTGTTAAGAGTATTCTTTGGGGTGGTTTATGTCATTGTACCTCATTTCTTTATTTTATTTTTTAGAGTAATTTGGGGCAGCATACTTACTTTTCTGGCGTGGTTTATGGTATTGTTTACCAAAAGATTTCCAGCAAGTTGGCACGAATTTTTGGTAGGAACCATTCGTTGGAATACAAGAGTAACCCTTTATATGTCGTTTATGACAGACGACTATCCTCCATTTTCTAGCAAATAACAAACTTTGACCGCTAAGCATAATTTCCCAAGAATTTGTTGAACTCCCTCAGCCTGATCAGTTGTCTTCAAGAGAAAAAGAGGACGGAATGGGAGCCTACCTCATGATGATTGCAGCTTTTGCTGTAGGTTTACCTTTGCCTGTGGTCAATCTGATCGCCGCATTGATTTACTATAGCATCAATAGAAAAAAAGGGAGGTTCGTCCACTTCCACTGTTTACAGTCGTTTTTGTCGCAAATTCCCACAACACTAGTGAATTGGGGCCTACTCTTCTGGGCGCTTCAAATTTATTTATTTGACAACTACGGTGAAACCACTCTCTTCTTCGCTTATATTGTTCTGGTCATCGTAGCCAATTTGATTTACATCATTTTTAGCGTCATTGCTGCAGTCAAGGCCTGGAAAGGAAACTTTTACTATTTTCTATTTTTCGGGCCTTATGCATACAAAAGGGTTTACTCTCGATCCAACCCTTTGCAATACGATAATGAAGACAATAAAGCAACTCCTTTCAATTTGAACAAACCCCCTTACTGATGTTGGGAAAAATTCAAAAAGATCTCATCAAGCTACTGGCTTTTTTTGGCGGGCTTTTTCTGTTTTTTTATCTCGGGTTTTTTCTTCTATTTCGCTCATCGAGTGTTACTTGGCTTACCTCTGAGTACAATGAGCATTTGTTTTCCTATGAAAAAGAAATACAGTTGGGTGAAATCATAGATCGTTATGCGATTAAGGAGGAAGAAATAGACATCCTAAAAAACAGACCTATAGACTCTGCCCTATGGGTAATCTCTTCCAGGTTAAAAAAGCAAATCCCCATTTCAGAATACGATTATAAGATCAAGATCATTGAAAGTGAAATGATCAACGCTTTTACCATCCCTGGGGGAAGAATATATATCAGTAAGGAGTTGATTCTGTTTTGTGAGTCTCCAGAGCAATTGGCAGCTGTTTTAGCTCATGAAATTGCACATGTAGAAAAAAGGCATACCGTTTCCAGAATTTTAAAAGAATTTACCATTTCCTTATTGTTTTCTATCATTAGTGGGACGGATACGGTATTGCTATCCGAGCTTTGGAAAACGACCATCTCTTCTTCATTTAACCGAAAACAAGAACAAGAATCCGATGAGTATGCAATGGATTTACTTGAGAAATCCAATATTTCCCCTCGTGCCATAGCCGCATTTTTCAGAAAACTAAACAGAGAGAACCTTGATTACGATGAAAAAGTCGAATTTTTAATGTCCCACCCCCATAATAATTCAAGAATCAAAAGATCATTGGAATACAAAATCTCTAATGGTTTTAAACCTATTCCCTTTGATTTGGATTGGAAGTCCATAAAGGAAGACTTATAAGGTTGTTTTTTTCATTAAATTCACTAAAATTTATTGAAATGAAATACCTCTCAAAAGTTCTTCAACTCCTTTTGGCCATCACTTTTATTTTTTCAGCCTATACCAAAGCGGTTGGTCCAGGCTTTTTTGAAATCACTTTGATGGACCAGGGCTTGGCAACCAGCAGAAATTTTGCCGGACATATGGCGCGTTTTTTTATCGGTCTGGAGTTTGCCTTGGGGCTATTGATGCTTTTGCCTTTTTACATCAAACAATTGATGCAAATCTCCTTTTTGATGTTGGGGGGCTTTACGGTTCACTTGATCTATCTTTGGTCAACGGGAGATACCGAAAATTGCGGTTGTTTTGGCGAAATGATTTCCATGACCCCAGAGCAATCCATCATAAAAAACTTGGTCATGTTGGCCGTCGCTTTTGTGATCTATAAAACCGCCCAAAGCCGAACCATTTCCAAAACCATCCCTTTGGGTTTTACGGGAGCCACCATTCTTAGTATGTGGCTGTTTTTGCCCATGCCCAATCACGAGGACTTTCCATTTGAGACTTTTACTCAATTTGAATCCAAAGGCAGAGTCGATCTTAGCTCGGGAGAAAAGTTGATCGCTATTTTCAACCTAGACTGTGAACATTGTCAGGAAGCTGCCACAGCATTGGGGGAACTTCAAAGACAGCACGAAAATTTTCCAGAACTTTACGTCCTTTTCTACCAGGAAGGTTCCACCACTGTTGAGGAATTTGAACATATGACACAATCTTCTGCCCCTTATGCTTTTATCGAGGTCAATACCTTTTTTGATTTAATAGGAGATTCTCCTCCAAGGATTTACTATCTCAACAATGGAGTGGTAGCTGAAATTTGGGATAAAGAATTTTCCAAGAGTATAGTAAATACCTTTGGTTTGGAATAGTAGTCCAATATCGCTCAGGATTTTGCTATTTTTGTAAAAAATTTAAGTGATCAAAATTGGCGACATATCGGTTGGGGACTTCCCTTTGTTATTGGCACCTATGGAAGATGTCAGCGACCCACCTTTCCGTGCCTTGTGCAAGGAAAATGGTGCCGATGTGGTCTATACTGAGTTTATTTCAAGTGAAGGTTTGATCCGAGATGCCGCCAAAAGCGTTCAGAAATTAGATATTTATGAAAAAGAGCGCCCTGTAGGAATACAAATTTTTGGAGCCAATTTGGACTCCATGTTGCGATCTGTTGAAATTGTTGAAGCTTCCAAGCCTGACATCATCGACATCAATTTTGGCTGTCCGGTCAAAAAAGTGGTGAGTAAGGGAGCGGGAGCAGGAATTCTCAGAGACATCCCACTGATGGTAAAACTGACGGCCGAAATGGCCAAACATACCTCATTGCCGCTGACGGTCAAAACCCGTTTGGGCTGGGATCACGATTCCATCAAAATCGTGGAGGTGGCGGAGCGATTGCAAGATGCCGGAGCCAAAGCCATTTCTATTCATGGGAGAACTCGGGCTCAAATGTATAAGGGAGATGCCAACTGGAAGCCCATTGCTGCGGTAAAAGAGAACCCCAGAATGCACATTCCTGTTTTTGGAAATGGAGATGTGGACAGCCCCGAAAGGGCGGTGGAAATGCGAGACCGATATGGACTGGATGGTGCTATGATTGGCAGGGCTAGCATTGGAAACCCTTGGTTTTTTAACCAAGTAAAACACTACTTTGAAAAAGGG